>OMQE01000054.1 GCA_900313155.1 uncultured Rhodospirillaceae bacterium
AAAAGGTTCCACATTCCAAATTGATGAAGCCACATCAGAGCTTTTAGAAGAAGCCTACGGTTTTGAGGTAAATTGCAACTATGCTATTATGACTGATGATAACGGCTCTTTTACTTGCTACCAAATCAATGAAGCTGATGGAGAAGCATTTAATAATGAAATAAAAAAAGAAATAGAAAGATCAAAAAAAATAGCAAATCAGTCTATTTCAGAAACCTTATTAACCGGAGAGAATTGCATGGGTATATGCCTGTGGAATCAGTTAACTGGACTTATCGGTGGTGGTGCCATTGAAATTCTGAAACAAACCGGTGCTCTAACTGCTTTTTCGTGCACAAAAGATAAATGCAACAAAAATGGAACAACCTACGAGCCGCTCGGGGCAGCAGTAGAAGGTCTGGCTCAACGAGCTGAAAAATGTCGAGAAGACATGGAAAATACAGCGCAACAACGCGATAAAATGATTGCCAAACGCAAAGAAGCACACCAACTGCTTGATATTCTATCCGGTAATTTAGATGTGATGTGCACTTGCGAAATGCACGAGGTGAACGGCGTTCAGGAAGCAACCGGAAACATTCAAGAATGTGTTGCCTACGATCCGGAGTTTATGGAAGATAATATGGGCAGTTGTCCGACTATATCGGAATATCAAACTAAGATGATTGGGCAAGATAATCAGAAGTGTGTTATTTGCCGCCTGTTTCACACTGTTTTAAAAGCTGTTCAAACTCTGGCGCAAAGAGCTTATGATGCATTAGCGCCGGCACTGATTTCATTATTAGGGATTGCATTTGGCATATATATTGCTTACTTAACTTTAATAACCATAGCCTCACCGGCAACGGCAAAAATCAGTGAATATTTAACCAAACTAACCACACAAGGGGCAAAAGTTGCCATAGCCATCGCTTTGCTTTCTGCTCCGGGCTTTGTATATAGTACCTTTATTGGTCCTATAATAGATGGAGGTATTGATTTTGGCATTACTCTTGCCGGAGAAGAAAAAGCAGCCATTCAAGAAATGGGGGCAAAATTCGAATTTGATGCCGGTAACACCTACTTACAAACAGAAATACTGCAAAACACCGTCGGTGCAGCAGCTGCATTCAATAAGACAGCCATTCTAGTTCCATCTATTGGACGCTCCATGATGTGTAATGCATGGTATAATGATGACAGCTTGAAAAATCTCGTATCCGGCAGTTACCACTTTTTCCCGCGTATTCAAATGTGGTTAGAAGGCGCCATTCTCTACATATTCGGGCTAATGATTGCTTTTGCCGTTGGTTTTTATATGGTAGATTGTGCACTGCAACTTGGTGTTGTGTGCGCCATGATGCCGTTTTTTGTCGCCAGTTGGCCGTTCAAAATCACGAAAAGTTATACCAAACAGGGGTGGGATATTTTCTTAAATACCTTCTTTAACTTTGTGGTTATGGGAGTTGTTATCAGCGCCACTTCACAAATTATGACACAAGCTTTGTCAACCGGATTATCAATGCAAACACTGGAAACTCTCCTAGATAGCAATAAAGTTGATGAGCTGATGGAAGTTATTGACTTTGGCGGTTTGCAAATGGCTATGTTAGTTATTTGTTGTATGTTGGCACTGAAATTAAGCGGTGAAATTCAGAACATCACCAATAAGCTGTCCGGCGGTTTAGGAATTAGCGTTGGGGCAGAATTGGGTGGAACATTAGGCGGATTGGTCAAAAAAGGTACTTTGGCGGCGGCCGGCGCAGCCGGCGTGGCTGCAGTTGCCAAAGGTGGGCAAATACTGGAAGCCTCAGGTGTTTCCGGTGCCGTTCGCTCAATGACCGGCGGGGCCAAAAACACCGCCACAGCCGCGGCCGGAGAAGCCGGCATGGGTTCTCAGGCTCAACAATCATCTTCAAGTAGCAGAGACCATGGACAACAAACACAATTCGGCGCCGGTGCTGAAAACAACGACAGTCCGGAAAACGACGAAAGTATCGATGAATCGAATGAAGAATCGGAAGACAACAACAGTGAATAGGAGGCAGTAAATGAAATCGGTATTACTCTCATTTTTGATGTTCATTGTTGTTTTTACGGCGCTCAAATTTAACGTTTTACGCATATTTGACCACCACATTATTGTATATGTTTCTTGGACGGCGTTTGTCATCGTTATCTTTTGCGCTCTGTATTTTATCGGCGCTCCCAAATGGCAAGGTGTCAAAAACGCTTTCAAAAAAAAGCCGGAGGAAAAAAATGATGAACAAAAATAAGATAAAATATATTTTGTTTATATTCTGGCTGATTTGCTTTGTCGGAATGGCGCCATCTTTTGCGCTGGCTGTGGAAAATTCTGATTCTGCCACTTGCACCGAAGAACAGGTTAAAGAAATTGAAAAACACTTAAATCAAGCCGCTCTTGAAGGATTAAAAAATTCAAAAGCACTTCTGGATAATTACAATAAAATTGCCGAACAATACATTTCCGGATGTAATAAAAACGTTAATAAAGGAACACCGGTATTTTGGTCAATGGACGCCTATCAAAGCGCCTACACCAAAGACCCCGGACTAGCCGATTCGCTTATGAAAGACCGTAGCCAATACCAATATACCGGTATTGTTTGGTCAGGCGAAACACCAACATCGGAAAATTGTAAAAATTTACGCAACAACGCAACTGCGGCATTAGATGCTTTTAACCGTTCACGCATAACCACGTCGAACATGTTAGGTCGCGCCGGCGGACGAAAAGTGCCGAAAACCTGTATTTGTTCGGAGAACGCCGATGAACAGGAATGCGTTTCTTATGCTAACGAAGATAACGAACAACAAACAACAAAAGATGGCTGCCCGACATTTAATGAATATTTGGCAGACCTGACCTCTTGCCCGCTGTGTGTCATTTTTGAAGTTATTTTAAACACCGACAGTGCGGTTGCTCATATTGCATGGGAAAAATTATCCGGCCCGCTTCAAGGCGTTGTTTCCATATTTTTCTTGGTATTTTTGGCTTTAGAAACTCTAAAAGTTGTCGCTAATATGGCCGGTTCTGGAACTTCGTCATATTTAAAAACCATTATCATACTCGGGTTTAAGGTTGCTATTGTTTTAATTTTGTTACAAGATTCAACCTATGTGTATGGCTATTTTATTTCCCCTGTTCTCAAGGGCGGTTTGGAAATGGGACAGGAATTTTTGCGAGCCGGTGCGGAAGATGCCGGAGCTTGCCAAATAACCGGCACAACGTCTTTTGGTTCAATTCAGGGAAATGAGCTGGATTCTTCCATTTTGAGCAGTATTTTAGAAACAATCCGCTGTTTCAGCAATTCATCCTTAATAATGCCTTCAATCGGGCGTGCATTGATGTGTCATGGTTGGGAAAATGAAGGTTCTTTTTTAGGTATTCCTGATTTTGAAATGTGGTTTGCCGGCATCATTACCTATGTTTTCGGCCTCATGATTTGGTTGAGTGTCACATTCTATTTAATAGACTGCACGGTTCAATTGGGTATGGTCTGCGGATTAGTTCCGTTGTTTATTGCCTGCTGGCCGTTCAAAATGACACAACGCTACACCTCAACCGGCGTCAAAATGATACTGAACACATTTTTCACCTTTGTGTTAATGGGAATTGTGATGTTGGTGGGGATGGAAATTATCAGTTTTGCAATTTCCGGCGGTTCGAATCAGAGTGATGTTGCTTCTAAAATAGCTATTTTAAACAGTTCCAACTTTAATATGGACAGACTTAAGAAAATGGTTTCTCTGGATAGTGAGGCAATTTTAATTTTGATTGCTTGCTGTATTATGGCGATGAAACTCTTGGGTGTTGTTACCAGCGCTGCGGGTAAATTCTCTTCCGGCTCCGGCATGAATGTTGGTAGTAAAATGGGTGGCGCTGCCGGAACATTTACTAAAAATATTACCCTTGGAGCAGCTGCCGCTACATGGATTGGTGGGAAAGGCGCTCTTCGCAGTGCCGGAAATTACTTAGCCAACAATACCGATGTCGGGCGAGGTGTCGCAAATGGTTATAATCGTTTGAAAACCAGTGTCCGCAACTTCAAGTCTTCCATCAACCGTGAACTGACAGAAAATACACCAGCCGCACTCGGTGCCGCTATGGGGTTGGAACGTTTCCAACCGGAAAGACAGACAGAGATGCCGACCAATGAACAGGCAACGCGTCAACCAAATACGCCTAATACACCTAAAACGCCAAACAATAATAATCATTCAAACCCGAATAATGCAGAAAATAAGCTAAATCCGGAACATCAAAAATTGATTGATAATGCAAAACAAAAATTTGATAATTCGGATAAAGGTAAAAAACTACAAAATAATATAGATAAAGCCAAAGAAAATTATCTGAAAGCTGTTGAAGAGCACGGCAAAAACAGTGTTGAAGCTAAAGATGCAAGAGATAAATTGCGTGATGCTGTTGATGAAAGACGCGATGCCAAACATGATGCTATTGGCTCTTATTTAACGGAAAATGCGCAATCTTCCGGCGCTCATGGCACATATCTGAAGCAAATGAATTTGGAAAATCAGGCTCAACATGATCGTATTGCTCAAGCCAAGCAAGAAGTGGAAAATGACACGTATATGAAAAATATAGATAAACAAATCGCTGATACCGAAAATTGGAACAATACATTGGAGAGAGCTCACCAAATCAATCCTCAATTGGCTCAAGCAATTGAACAATCCACAGGTGGGGCTATCGGTCCATTACCTCAAGAAGAAATAACCCGCCGAACCGATGCTATGAAACAGGCTAAAGATGTACATATGTTGCACGAAATGCAAAACAAGCTCAGCGGAGCTGATTTTGAGAGATTTTTAACCTCATATCAACAAGGAGAAACGTTTTGACATACCACGCGAGATATAAGGCAAATTTAACCATATTGTAATATTTATTTTTTAGAATTTATGTTACAATAAAAACAAGGAACTAAAGGTAAAAACACGCAAGGACTGAAGCAAATGAAAAAGACAGCGATATTACATATATTAAGATGGCTTTGCTTGCTTTTATGTGCGTGTTTTTTACTATCGGCATGTTCAGAGAGTAGTAGTAGCAACACCCCAAGAGATCAAGGAACTTTTGTGACAACAAAAGAAGCCGGTGAAGATATTCAAAAAATTGCGCAATCTCATCATTCTTGCATAACCGGTTCTGTACTGAAAGTTATGTATCAAGATATAGGCGCGATGACAACGGACGTATATAAGACATTGACATCTGAAAATTTGCTCTCTTTGGTGATTTTAGCTTTTACGATATGGATGGCATTTCAGATTTTACAACATATTTCTTCTACCACGCCGGAGTCTATTGGGGAATTTTGGACCAAGGTCTTACGAAAAGGCGCTATTTGCACGGCCTGCGGCATATTAGCGTCTTCACCAGAAAATATTCTGTATGTCATTAACACCTTTATTTTTCCGGTATATGTCACCATTTTAGAATTTACAGCCGAGCTAATGAAGCATTTGGGCAGTATGCCTGAAGCCAAAACCACTGCCATTAAGTTGCTTGGTTCAGATACTTGTGTGGAATTTGTGCATCGTATTGGCGAAGAATCATGTAGTTTTGACGGCATGGATAAAGTGGAAATGACAACAGCCGGTTTTCCAACCCAGCCATTGGAACTGATGAGTTGCATGGCTTGCTCGGTTAGTGATAGACTATCTATGGGGTGGGATATAGGTTTGAGAACCATGATTTCTGTCAACCCAACTGCTTGGATAGCCGGTTTTTTCATACTGGGAATTTTCTTTATTACCAGAATAAGCTTTGCATTGTACCTTATAGACAGTATTTTCCGCTTAAATATGATGATAATCATTATGCCGTTTTTAATAATGTTCTATCCGTTTGAACAAACCCGAAAATGGTCAGTTAAAGGTTTTCAAATTATCCTCAGTTCGGCGGCTATTATGATGTGTATCAGCCTTGTTGTGGTCATGACCGTTTTTGCCATGGAAAAACTACTGATAGATAAAAGCTCACGCATTCCATATGGTGACCCTGAACAATATATGAACTTCGGCATTATTGCCATGTCTTTGCTCTTTATGGCATTGATTGTTAAGCAAGCCTGCTCTATGGGCGTAGAACTTGCCGGTCGTGTCACCGGTTACAGCGGCGACACCAACTTTTCTAAAAATATCAAGTCAATCATTCAATGGGTCGGGCAAATCGGCATGGCCGCACTCACATTTGGCGCCAGTTATGTTTGGTATCGAGCGTACAAACATATTGAACTCGTTCGCAAAGCCCAACAAGCTTATGAAAAGGCTAAAAATAAGGCAGAAAATGCCATGGCTAGTATTAATCATGCCGCCGGACGAGACAGAGAGTGAGGCCGCCATGATGAAATTGTTTGAAATACAGAAAAACTTTTTGATCATCATCACCCTAACTTTGTCACTGACATTTGTTGCAACACCAGTGTGGGCTCAAGCCGAATATGGTGATGTTGTTCAAACAATGACCGAACGCAACGAATATAACGGACAAGATTATAATGGAGCACAAACAACATCTCTAACTCCAACCAATGATATTGCCCAAAGAAATACTTATAAAGGTATGGATGCCAATGGCGCTATCATAGATGTTAAAAATGTTGGTAAACTATATGATGATAAATATAACAAAAAAGCCTGTTCAATAGAAGCCATCCGAAAAGACTTTTTAGACGGCGCAACTGCCAAAAATTGTTGGTATTGTAATATTGTCAGCACCATGACCAACTCGTTTTTAACTGCCGTTGCGGAATCTAACGGTATTGTTCAAACACTGGCCTTACTGATTTTGCGCTACGGCTTTTTGATATGGTTGGCTTATTATATATTGCAACAAGTCAGCTCTTTGGCACCTATTAAAACAACCAAAATGTTGCAAGATATTTTAATGATGGGTTTCAAAGTTCTACTTGCCACATTAGCCGTTCGTCAAGGCATCCCGCTCTTAACCGAATTTTTCATAGATCCGGTGATGTTGCTTGGCGTTGACTATGGACAAGAAATGCTCGACGGCCTCCTTGCCGCTAACATCAAAAGCGGAGGTGCCTCATGAAAAAATTTTCATTTAAACACCTCGCCTATATTGCTCTAACAGCTATAGTTTTGAGTCTGCCGGCATTTGCCGGTCGCTATGCCGCTCATAACGACTATATGTTGGCAACTGTTTTGTGGCACGAAATTCGTGGCGGTTCCGATATGGAAATAAAGCAAGTTGCAAATGTAATCATGAATCGTTTAGATATGTTCGAAGGAAACAGCAAAGACGGCTATCAGCTTGAGCTTGGCGATATCTTAACCGCAAAAGCGCAATTTTCCGGTAGCGAAAAATATCTCAATGCCCGCATGACAGACCAAGACATTTTAAAACATGTCAATCTCCATGGTAGCGAAGGTGTTGCTTGGAAACGTTGTTTAAATATTGCGCAACAAGCTCTTGCCGGACAACTGCCTGATTTAACTCACGGAGCAACCCATTATCGCACATGCACCGGTCCAAACATGACCTTCTGGGGTGCCTCTAAAATAAATGGTGTGTCTCACGGGAAACATTGCTTCTTTAAAGGCATCAATATGGGCTCCATGAAAGTTAACGGCCATACATTCAAACAAGGTAAAGTTTCCGGAAAATACAGCAAAGGCGGTGCTTATGTCGATAATGGCGGAGGTGGTTCGGGCGAAGGCTCGGGTGATTGGAGTTCATATAGTGGTGGTGAAAAAACATTTGGCAGTAACTATGTTGAAGGCAGTGGCGGATTTACTGATTTAACTTTTTCTGAAACAGAATACACCGCCATGTGCGAAACCGCTAAAACCGAAACAGACGGTTCGACAACACCGCCAAATTTGTTCAATACACAAATTTTGACCCGTATGACGCAAATGATGGAGAAAATATATATTTCTCTTGGACAGGTTTATGCGTTAGGACAAGCCTTGATGTGTTTTGCAACCGATGTTGCTCCACTCAAATTTTTGGCATTTAAGTTTGTAAATGTGCCTTATTGGATTACCGGTCTATTTATTTACTTATGTGCTTTCTTCATCACCATGGCTGTGGGAATGTTCTTTATTGATATTTCCTTCAAAATCGGATTTGCCTTATTGATGCTTCCTATCAGCATTGCCTTATGGCCTTTTGAACCGACAAAAGGCAAATTGAGCGAGAATTTTTCCATCATCATCCGTAACTCCATGCTTTTTGCGCTGGTTTCGGTTGGTATTGGCTATGCGGTCATTTTGCTTGAAAATGGCGTCACGCATGGCATGGACGAAGTTGCATATTATAATGCTTTTTATAACTCGTATAGCGCATTAGATATAGCAAAAGAATTTGCCATGAGTGGCGTCCATGTTTTGATTATTGTATTTTGCCTCATCTACGGTTTTAAAATTATTCAATCCAGCATCAATGATTATCTCAACCGCCTGTTTCCGGATAATGTGTTCGGCGGTCAAAGTCCTATGCATACTCAAGGTGTTCAAGCCATTGGTACAACAGCCATGCACACGGTTCTGCCGGCAGCATCTTTGGCTTATGATATTACCAAAAATCAAGCCGGTCGAGGCATAGAGGCACTTGGTCGTGGTATGCAAAATATCGGTAAATCGCCATCAGCTCCAACACCAATGCCTGTAACAGGAGGCGGTTCAGGTCCAACAGGTCCTGGTCAGCCGACAGGTTATCAGTCAGACGAAAACCCTATTGAATCGGAAACTGCCGAAAGTTCTGCAGAGGATATCTTACCAACAACAGAAACTCCTATTGCGGAAAATAATAGCAACGACCAACCTGTTGAAACGCCACAACAAATGGCTTCACGGCAGACAAATCCTGCGTCTCAACCTGAAAACGAACAAGCATTTAATGCCGGCGTTGCACCAACCTCGCCGACACCAAACAATGGTGGACTAAGTGCGGCCTTGCAAGCCGGTATGTCTCTCGGGCAACAAGACAAGGTGGAAAACTACTCTCTGTCACCGGGGAATTTGCTGAAAAACACTGCAAATACAACGTTGAATATCTTAACGGCGCCGCTCAATGCCAAAACCTATAAGCAGTTGATGCAACTTCCGCAAATTATGGAAAAGCGCAACCAAAATGCCGCAATGCGGCAAAAACAACGCGATGCTCAAGAAAACGCCGCAATGCCTAATGCCACAAACGGACAAAAAATTGTGATGCGTCTTTCACGCGATGCAACTTTGTTTGTCCGCACAGCCAAGCAAACCGTGAAAAATACCGGTGTTGAGACTCTGAATTCAACAGGCTCGCTTTTAGAAAAATTTGGCAGTAAAATTCGTCCGACCAAAGGAGGAACGAAAGGTTTTGAGTATTGGCGTCAATGGATAAAAGATCGCGAAGACGAAAGGATAGCCCAAAAAATAGCTGAAAAAGATCAGCGTGAAACAGATGAAACTTTGGCAGACGACTATGTTGACCGTGGTAATGGATAATATAAGGAACAAACAGATGAACAAGAACGTATTGAAAATATGTATTTTTATTCTGACAACCTTTATTGGTATGTCGGCGTTCGGTTGCTCTGTTTATGCAGCTGAAAATCAATCCTGTTCCGGTAATTGTTCTGCCGCAAATAAATGCAAACCGGCCAGAAACGGCTTTTCATATGTTACCACTTCATCCAGTAATGTCATTAACGGCAAATGTATCAAAGATGCAACAGCTAACAGTTGCTACAATGCCAATCCGACCAGCTGTTCCGGTTCATATAACGGTTTAGGCAGTCGCGGTTCTTCACGCAACCACTACGGAAGCGATATTGGTAGCGCCGCATGCGGTGCGGCAAAAGGAAAAATACAGGTTTATGCACCTGCCGATGGAACTATTGTTTGGACAGGCGTCTCTTCAGGCGGCGGCCGAACAATGGTGATTGAGCACGAAAAGAAATGCTCCGGCGGCGGAAAATATAAGACAATATTCAGACATTTAGCCGCTTACATTAAAACCGGTGGCTCTGTCAAAAAAAATGAGCCGGTTGGCATTGAAGGCGGTTCTAACTGCTACAATAAAAGTGCCGGTGACGCTTGTATTTGTGATAATAAGGAACAAAGCGTCGGCAAAGTTTATAGCGGTTGCAGCAAAGTCCATGCCTATGCTATTCACCTACACATGGAAACGGTAAACAGTGGATTTAATGGTTCTAATTATTCCGGTGGCGAAGCAGATAATGTATTAGAAACTTCCTGCGGAGCCGTTCAAACACTTTGCGGCGGTTGCCCGATTGACACAACTTCTTGCGGCGGGAAAATGGAAATGACCAGCGATGGCACCGTTGCCTCTATGGACGGTATTGAGGGCGGTTCCGAGGGCGGTGATTTCGGTGCCGGTGGCAGTGGCGAATACAAAAGCGATAAGTGCGATTTTAAAGAGTATCTCGATTCGCAAAATTGCACCTTCTGCGAAGTGTTTAAAAAGCTTTGGAACGCCGCCAGTATTATGGCAAAAACCGCTAATGATACTTTGGCAACGCCTACCAAAACATTGGTTTCCTTCGGATTCGTTATCTGGCTTTGTATATACCTCTTGAGGCAATTGACGTCATATTCCAAAGTTAGCACGGCAGAAATGCTCAAAGGCATATTGTTCCAAGGTTTCCGTGTGGCGGTGGTGCTTATTGCCTTAAGCGGCGCCATTTATGAGCTGATGGATTTAACCATCAACCCCGTGTTAGAAACAGGGTTGAGCTTTGGGCGAACACTGAACAAAGATGCCTCTTGCGACAGTAACGCAAGCTACATGCAAAACATTGTCGGCTACGACGAAACAACGGGCTTTCCTAGACCGGAAGACGGCACCAGCGACCAAATCGGCGGACTTTCGAAACATTTGGGTGAATCAATTATATGCAACCTGAAAACCTTAGAAGATAAAACCGGATTTTTAATGTCTTTGGGCAAATACTCCATTTGTATAGGTTGGGAGCGTCACTTTATTTTAAGCAGAGAATTTTTACCCGGACTGGGCTATTTTTCCACCGGTATATTATTGTGGATAACCGGTTTATTGTTGCTGTTATCATTCCCATGGTGTTTGGTAGATTGTATTCTACAACTCTGCATTTCCGTTGCGCTTTTACCATGCGCTATTGGGGCTTATGCCTTCAAAATTACGGCACAATATTTGAAAATGATATGGAATATGTTTATGAACGCCATATTCAACTTTGTCTTTATGGCCATTATTATATACATTATCAACGCCCACCTTGGCGATTGGATTGGCTACACCCCGGGAACCGCCCCTCAAGACGAGATATTTATTACCGGTTATCTATCCGCAAATGGTTTGGCTTGGTGGGGATTGGGCTTTGTTAAAATAGTCATTGTCTGCGTGTTTTGTTGGACCTTCTTTGACGAGGCAAGTTCAATGGCTAATGAATTTGGCAAGGGTATGAGTCTGCACAATATCGGTCGCAAGCTGGGTGGAACTGTTAATCAAGCAGCGCTAAACTATGGCGTTAAACCGGGAGCAATTGTTGCCGGCAATTTAGCACTGGGCACCGGCAGACGTATCGGCGAAGCCGTTAATTCACGCTATGGCAACAGCTTCCGTAGCGGCGTTAACAAACTTAAAGGCGAAGTCATTAAACGTATACCGGCACGTTCACGCAACACAGTGACTAATCCGGACGGTTCAACCAGCACAACCGCAACATACAGTTTTCTCGGTTTTGAACAAACCAGAACCGTGACAAAAGGTGCTGATGGTATTTATACCCATAGCAAAGAAACACACCGCAAAAATGACCAATTCGGCACACGTTCAACTAATGATGCCTTTATGCAAATTAAAGAAAAAACCGATAAAAACGGCAAAGTTGTCGGTCGTTCCATTAAGTTTAATAACACCACCGCCAAATATTTGGTCAAAGATGACGGCACCATCAATATGCACGCCATGCAACAAATGATTAACGGCGCCGAAAACAAAGAACGCGCCTATGAAGGGATTATGTTGATGGTGGCACAAAAACGCGGTCTTTCTGTGAGCGAAAACTTCCAAAACCGTGAGGTGAAAATTAATCCTGATAAATCAGTAACCATTTCGCAAACCAATTTGGACGGCACTCAGCAAATTCTTACGGCTCAAATGATTGGTAACCAAATGGTGCTTTCTCAACAAAGTTTTGACCGCAAGGGTAATCCTATCAGATTTCAAAAATCAAACGGCGTCCGCACGTTAACCGAAACTTATGAACGCCGCGCTGACGGCACCTATTTGGCATCCATTCGCCACGGTTTCACCGATTATTGGCAGTCAAAAGATATTTTAACCGAAGAAAACGGCGTTGGTGAATGGCGTTTCAGATACGATTCGAACATGGATGCTCAAAAAGCCATGACCGGCTTTGATAAAAACGACTTTGATGAACATATGGCGCAAATGCAACATGCACGCCGAACCAGACACGATAGAATGCCGAAAAACTATATCTCACTGGATAATTTATCGGCTGATGCCGTGATGGCAAGAATGGGAAATAAAAGAATGGCTACACCGACCCCTGTTACTCCACAACCTGCGCCTACCTCTCCAACACCGGAAACACTACAAACAGGAACGTTGAATTCCTTTGATGCAACCCAGGAACGTACTGAAGTAGAACAGCCTCGGCAACCGGAAAAAACTGAAAACAATTTCATTATTGATAAGAATGATAAAGGCGAGATAATAACATATAGTCTGGAAGAAGCGCAAAAATGGGAAGAAGCTGAACGTCAAGCGCAAGAAAACCAAAATCGCATTCAGGCAGAAAAAGATACAAGACACCGGCAAAATCAGGAAGCCCGTAAAAAACGTGAAGAACAAATTCGTGAAGCTGCCGAAGATGAAAGAAAACGTGTTGAAACTAATAAGGAAAATAAAAAGAAATTAGAAGAAGAAACTACTAAACGTGTAGAAAAGAGAGAGGAATACAAAGCTCAATTACGTGATTTACAAGAAAAATTACGTAATGCGAGAGAGATAGCTCAGTCTTCCGGCAAACCTGAAGATATCAAATTCTACAATGAACTTAAGGCTAAAACAGAAGAAACCAGAACAAAATTAACCAACATTCTAAAAGACTACGAAGAGCAAAGAAATCGCTATAACAGAGCTGTTGAAGAACATAATGCTCGCGTTGCCAATAAATCAGAAACTAAAGAGGTTGATACTGGAAACAAGGTATAGTAATCATCGGGTTTTGTATATAAGATAAATTTTTGTCTTGCATTCTGTAAAAAAATGTCTAGTATTAGACTAGATTGTTTATCGTATTGTTTTATGAGGCGTTATTATGGAAGAAATTGTTTTCCCAAATCAAATCAGAATGCATAGAAGGCTTCGCGGCGTGCCTATGCAACAACTGGCAGACTATCTAGGTGTCAGCCTTTCTGCTGTGTCTAAAATCGAGAAAGGTTATCGCCGTTTGAATCAAGAACAGTTGATACAAGTTGCCGAATTGTTAGATTGTTCCATGCAAGATTTGTATGTTAATGAGCAAAATTCGCAAGAAGAAGTTGTTCAGGCTTGGAAACGCGAACAAGAACGCCGCAGTAAAATTAACCAAACTGCCGGCCTGAAAACATTAGGTGCCGGCTTGCGCCACATTCGTAACGAAAACGGCTTAACATTGATAGAAGTTTCTGAACACGCCGATATGACCTTATCGGTTTATCATCGTATTGAAATGGGACAACGCGAAGTTTCTGATAAGGAATTTAAAAATATTGCTCATGCCATGTCTATGACCATTGACGGCTTGAAAGCTCGAATTAAGGAGCTTGAAGAAGCCGGTGACTTGACTGATATTATTGAACACAACGATAATCGTTATAGGGTTCTGAATAATTCTCGTTACGCCAATTTGGGTGCAATGATGCTTGGAGAACGCGATACGGTTATGGTTCCGGTCTATGGCTCCAGCAACGCGGAAGGTAATATCATTATTGACCGTAATGGAGCCTTAAAAGAAGTTTCTTGTCCGATTCAATTACAAGCCAAGCATGATATTTATGCCATCAATTTATGTACACGCCGTCTGGGTTCGCTGATTTCCAGTCGTGCAGTTTTGTTTGCAGACCCGACAGAAGTTGTCAGTGCCGGTGATATTGCTTTGTATTACATCAAAGAAGATGAAGCAAAACTTTTAAGCATCCGAGAAGATGAAAATGGTCGTCTTTATGGTTTAAGATGGAATCCTGATGAAAGAGTTGCGCTAGATAACAGTGATTTGGCAAAAATCCATAAAATTGTTGTGATAAATCTTTAGTATCAGGCAAATTTTAATAAGAAATTTACACTCTCTATTGTATGGTAGAGAGTGTAGTTTTATTTTTGGCGTAAGGATAAAAACGTGGCAGAGGAAAAACTGACGGAAGCAAATCAGCAACAAACAGAAGAAGAGAACCCGATTCTGGTTGCTCAACGCTACCTGAATATTTATCACCAAATCCATATATTCCCGCCGGAAAAAAGAGAAGAATTTGCGGCATCTCTTAAAAGTATGCCGGCACCAATCCGTCATATTTTACCGTCAATTCCGGGCGGACGGGCGCTCTTGGATCATATCTTGGAACTAGAGGGAATCCAAAAGAAAGATTATGCTGAAAACACCGGCTTACTGCAACAGGAAGAAACTCAAACATCAAAATCGCCGGAAAGCGTTGTTAATGTTCCGGTTGTAGCCTCTGGTAAAATCAGTTTAGATCCGGATTTTGCTCGTAATTTGGCGGGTTCGCTGGCAACAGCTTTCAAAAACAATAATCTGATGCCGGGAGGAAACTTAAACGAATTATCCAATGTATTGAGCAAATCGTTCAATGCTTATGCGAACAATATGCAACAAATGACTGAGACTATTCTCTCACAAAACATTGAACAACTCAATCGCTCGCAGTCCGAATTGCAGGAACACATCAAAACTCAACTCAATATGCAAAATGAGTTGCAAAGCAAAGTGGCAGAGCAATTAAATACACAACTCAATAAACAAACCGAATTACAAAATAAGGTTACTGAGCAACTCAATAATCAACTGATTAAACAAGGTGAATTGCAAAATAAAATCACCGAACAGGTAGGCGAACAAATCAGCCAAGTTCAAAACCGATTGAACACTCAAATCGGGAAACAATTGGATTGGCAAAACAAAATGCAATCTCAATTTGAACAAAATATGAGTTTGCAAAACCAATTACAGCAAAAAATTCAAAGCCAAATAACTGCACAATCTGCCAGCATTAGTGCCGAAGCTGTTCCTGTTGGAACCATTCCGCATGCTGCAGCGCAGATGAATGCGCAAACCAACAACGCCAATACAACCACAATTAACAACATTAATGTGGATTCGTCGTGTTTTAACGGCATAACACAAACATTGCGTGAAACGGAAGAAAAGCGTCGTGCCGATTTTCAGAAAATTATTGAAGTTTTGAACAAAAATTTTGCGACAAATAAAAATCAAAAAACTCAAGAATTACCTGTTTCCGCCATAACCAACTCCATTACCGAAGCTCTGCGTGAAAACAGCAAACAGCAACTTGCGGCCATTAAGGCCTTTGGTGAAACATTATCCCAAACTATTCGGCAATCACAACAAGAACTGGCTAAAACTTTAAGCAAAACCAATTCTCAGCCGGAAAAAATATATATCACCCAAACGGCACCAACACCTGTTGAAAAAGAAACTTCAAAGCCTTCGCAAGCTCAACTTCAATCTCAGACCAAGGCAGAAAAAAGAAAAGACAAGACGGAGCAAAAATCTCAAAATCAGCAAAAGAAAAATGCCGAGCAACCTTTAGCACAAAAAACGCCGAAAACGGATAATCAAACGCAAAACAAATCTAAAGAATTACCTAATCCGGCAGATAAAGACTTAGACTTTGAAAAAGCCTTTGAAATTGACAATTTGAAAGATGAGGAAAATATTTCTCTTGATGATATTTTTGCCAATAGTCTAGAGCCGGATTTAGCCAAAGCATTTTCCGAACCAACTAAAAAACAGCCTCCTCTGCCTGAAAAAAAGAAATCGGCAGAAAAATTACCCAATGAAACCCAAAAAACAGATGATTTTCTAAATGCTTTTACAAAAACGGAACCAAAATCCGCACCACAAAAAACTAAACCGCAACCCCAAAAACCTGCAGAACCGGAACATAAAAAAGATATAAAACAAGAACAACCGCCAAAACCTAAACCACATTCGCATCTGTATGATGATGCCATGCTCAAAATTAAAGAAGCTTTACAATCGTCCGAAACAGTTGCTTTAGATGATTTAGATGATGTTCGACCTGTTTCTTTGGTTGACAACATGCCTGAACCGGAGCCGGAACAACAAGAACCGACATACATTGATACACCTCTGGATGATAGTTTTTTGAACGCATTTGAAGGACAAGAAAAAGAAAACACTGACGAGTGGGAATATGTTGACGAGAACGACAATCCCATTGAAGCAAGCGATACCGACGAGTGGGAATATGTTGACGAAGACGGCACCCCCGTTGAAGCAAGCGATACCGACGAGTGGGAATATGTTGACGAGAACGGCAACCCCGTTGAAGCAAGCGATACCGACGAGTGGGAATATGTTGACGAGAACGGCAACCCCGTTGAAGCAAGCGATACTGACGAGTGGGAATATGTTGACGAGAACGGCAACCCCGTTGAGGCAAAAGATACTGACGAGTGGGAATACGTTGACGAGAACGGCAACCCTGTTGAAGCAAGCGATACTAACGAGTGGGAATATGTTGACGAGAACGGCAACCCCGTTGCGAAAGATGATGAACTAATGAATGCTTTTAGCGAAAATCAAACGACATCTGAGAAAGAAAATAAAGATGATAAATAGCGTAAAAAGATATTTACAAAACGCCGGAAGACGTATAAACTAACGGCATATAACAAGGAAAAAGACAATGGCAGAAGAAAATAAAACAGTCGTTTCAAAAGAATCTCTTTGGTATGTTGACAACTACATTGTGTTGTTAGATTATTATGATCGCACAATTTCGCGTATTGCCGCACGTTGTGTTCGTCAGGGAAATATTGCCTTAGAAGAATATAAGTTTTACCCATATATTTTAGATGTTTTGGAAGAAATCTGCGATACCGGTAACTACATTTTGGAACATAAAGAGCTTTATCCCTATGTTGAAAAACGCGTCGCCGGCGGCATTGAAGCACTGAAAAAGAATCTGTCACTATATCAGGAAGAACTAACCAATAACCAATCACCGGATATGCTCCGTGCAGATCCGGATGAAGCTAAAAAACTCAATGAGGTTATGAGCAATTTTGACAAGTCGGTTGACCCAACCGTTGGCGCAGGTATGAATATTGACGAACTGATGGAAAAATTGATGGCTGAAAATAATATCAGCAATAAAGAACAAACAGAATAACAATAAAAGGCTGGACTCATGAAAAAACATAACATTATCACTTTTTTGGCATTTCTCGGCTTTTTTGCATACAGCTTGGTCGGCTGTGCTTTTTATGAAAAAACAGATACTGACGAAAAATTCGAAGATGTCTATAATGACGCCCCAGACGCGGTAACTACCGAAGATTCAACACAAGCATCTCTGCAAAATATGCCACAAACAACTATTACCACTGAAGTTCCGGCAGAAATTATTATGCCACAACAATATGTTCAAAATCCGGCAGATATGCCTGTTGTGCGCCGCAGTTTAGATAACGACCCTAGCGAGCCGATTATTCGCACACCGGAAGGTGCAAATGAGCTCGATTTGGAAACACCATTGCGTTGTGATGTTAATTGGGAAACTCAGCAAATGATTTTAACCCTGCCATATTTGAAATCGGCCTTCAAACTTGAGCGTAATGGCATCAACAATCCGTTGCCGCGTTTTGAAGTAACCGGCTTTACATTTGATATGATGCCGGCAGAACAAGCTATTGTTAAACTCACAAAAGAAGCGGGAATCCGCGTTTCTTCCGCAGATGGTCCATATACCGGTATTTCGGCAAATGATTTGAAGGGAGAGTTCTCTGCCGTTGTTAAAATGATTGCAGATTCGGCAGGCATTTATTATACTTACAATGCTAAAGAAAAGATTTTGACCCTAAGCCGCCATGCCAATATGACCTTATATACCCCACATTCTCGCCCTATTCTTTTGGCTTTGCTTGATGTTATTCGTGGCGCAGGCATCACCAATATTGTTACCAATTGGTCGGACTATTCCATCACTTTTGATGCTGATGTCGAAACCAAAAATAAGATGGTCGAATTGATAAATTCATTTGAAAATAACCCGACTCTGATTGCTTATGATGTCAGCGTGTTCCGCCTATATCCATATAACCAAATGAAAGATATCGAATGGAAAGAAATGCTGAAAGCTTTTGATGTTGGCACCATTTCGACGGCCCAAAGCGGTGTCATCGGGCGTATTTTAACCACATCAAACGAAATCAATATTGAAACGTTACAGCGTTTTATGGGTAATCAGGCACAAATTCAACTTGTTTCCGAAGGAAAGTTTATAACACCTAATTTGTGGATGGCTCGTTTTGATATTGGCAAATGCAGTTTACCAAAAGCAGATTCGTATGGCCTGTCGGTGCTAGCCAAAGCATCATTAGAAAAAAATAACAACATTTTCAGTGATATCACATTAGAAGAAACCAACGGTCAGGTAACCAGCTTTAAAACTCGCACCAAATTAGGTGAAAATTTCTTGATTATAGGCTTGCCAAACGAACTTTTCGGCATTAAATCACCTAAATCAGAAACGGTTATTTTTATGGTTCCGCGCTTAATCAGAACGGTTAAAACCAACGAAAAAATCAAAAACAAAATATAGAAAGAGTGATAAAAATGGAAGAAAATCAAAATACCAATCAACCTCGCAAAATTCGTAAAATTAAACGTGTTCGTCCAATAGAAAGCAAGAGCGGCTCTTTTGGTATGCCAAGCAAAATCAACGCCGTCACTTCACAAGAATCTGCTTTTGGCAACAGTTCTTCCGCACACGAAGAAAACTATTTTGCCAACAACGGCGAAGCAGAAAGTATCCGTTTTGTTACTGAAGAAGATATACAACCGGCAGAAACAATTACTTTGACCTATCTGTTGAAAAATAAGACCGTATTATTACTTGTTGCCTTGTCGGTGCTGATTGGGGTGATGCTCGGTTCAATTTTTTTCAGCTCTAAAAAAACAGCCTCGCGCGGTTTAGACGGTGTTGTTATCAATTCTGATGTTCCGGCTGGACGTAATCGTTGCGGCTTAGTTGAGCAACATCAGGGCTGCGTTTTGTATATTATGAATCCGCACACGCAAGAAGTTACGGGTAAAGATTTTTATTCAACAGCCGCCCAATGGACACAACGTCAACGCTATTTGATTGAAACCGGCAATATGCACTACAGCAATACACGTATTAAACCGGGGTATATTGCACAAATAAACATTCCACCGCTTTCATCTTACTAGGTAAAAATTTGAACCGATACATAAGTTTTAGTCGGAGGTAAAGAATCTCTTTTATTCTTTGCCTCCGACTTTGGTTTAATAAAAAATGTTTGTCTTAATTTCAATTTTTTTTATTTTGATGAATGCTCAACTTTTTTCATTTCACGCTTCATCATATGTTTTGTTTCTTTCACGCAAAATTTAATGCTTTTAGATTTATCATTTAAACATTCTTGCAAATTTTTTCTTCCGGCATCGTCAATTTTTTGCCATTCGGCAGAATGAACTTTGTCCCCGGCAAAACTTGTCCCCGAAAACAAAATTGTTCCCAAACCCAACGCCAATGCAAACATAAACCTCTTCATATACTCCTCCTAATATTAAAATTTATAAACCGATAAAGATATAATAATTGCAAAATGAGCATCAATGTGCTATGAAGTTTTATAAATTGAGGAGATAAAAAAATGGAACAAATAAAACCCACCAAAGATGTTGCCGCCGGATTAATTATGTGTGACGGACTAATCCTAATCGGGCAACGCAAACACGGCAAAAGTCTGGAATATAAATGGGAATTTCCGGGCGGCAAACTGGAAGCCGGCGAAACTTTGGAAGAATGCCTAAAACGCGAATTGATGGAAGAAATGCAGCTTGAAATTTTTGTGCGAGAACCATTTATGACCACCTCATACACTTATGATTTTGGCACCATTGTTTTGCACTCTTTTTGGGCTACCTGCAAAAGCCAAGATGTCCCTATCGTTTTGGAACACGAACAATATAAGTGGGTGAACCCGAAAGATTTACCAAACTACGATTTTGCGCCTGCCGATAAGCCGATTATTGATGCCATTTTAGGTTTGTTTTAGCAATATATTAACATTCCTGCCATATTTTAAATGATGAAACATCTATTTTTATGATTATATAAACAACAGGTAAAGAAAATGGCGGAAAAACAAAATATCGGATATATAACGGCAATTAACGGCGGTGTTGTGGAAATTGAATTTCCCGATTCTCTGCCTCATATCCATAACGAGTTGAAAATAGGTCATCTCGTGGCTGAGGTGCAGGGTTATGTTGACGATAAAACCGTTCGCGCACTGGTAATGGGCGCCACCGGCGGTTTAGCTCGTCACATGGAAGCTGTTGATAGCGGGCACCCGATAGAAGTTCCGGTTGGAGATGCCGTTTTAGGAAGGATGTTTAACATTTTCGGTCAGCCGATAGACGGGGGTAAAAAATTATCCCAAACACCGCAAAAATCCATTCACGCTCCGGCAATTGCCCTAAATAAGCGCCAAACCAAATCAGAAATTTTTATCTCCGGTATTAAGGCAATTGACCTACTTGCTCCAATGGAGCGCGGCGGCAAAGCCGGCTTATTCGGTGGTGCCGGCGTTGGTAAAACAGTTTTGATTACCGAGTTGATTAACAACATGGTTGGTCGCTATGACGGCGCCAGCATTTTTTGCGGCGTTGGCGAACGCTCACGTGAAGGCGAACAGCTATATCGAGAAATGAAAGACGCCGGTGTTTTAGATAAAACAGTGATGGTGTTTGGGCAAATGAACGAAGCGCCGGGAATTCGCTTTCGCGTTCCCCTCACCGGTTTAACAATGGCGGAATATTTCCGCGATACCGAAAAAAAAGATGTTTTATTGCTGATAGACAATATTTTCCGCTTTGTTCAGGCCGGTTCCGAAGTATCCGTATTGTTGGGACAAATGCCATCGCGCGTTGGTTATCAACCATCGCTCGGCACGGATATTGCCGATTTGGAAGAGCGGATTTCTTCTACCGCAGACGCCGCCATAACTTCCATTCAAGCCGTCTATGTGCCGGCAGACGATTTTACAGACCCTTCAGCAGTCCATACTTTTGCGCATCTTTCTTCCAGTATTGTTCTTTCACGAGCCAGAGCAGCGCAAGGGTTATATCCGGCTGTTGATCCGCTTAATTCCAGCTCCAATATGCTAACGCCGCAAATTGTCGGCGAAAGGCACTATCGCGTTGCCGTAGCTGTTCGTAAATGCTTGGCTGAATATGAAGATTTGAAAGACATTATCGCCATGCTTGGTTTTGACGAACTGCCGGAACATGACCAACAAACCGTCTTGACCGCCCGCAAATTGGAACGTTTTTTAACCCAACCATTTTTTACCACTCACCAATTTACCGGTATGGAAGGTCGCTCGGTTGATTTGCAAAAAACAATAGAAGGCTGTGAGCGGATTTTGAGCGGTGAATTTAATTACCTTTCCGAAAACGACTTCTTTATGGTTGGCGATGTTGACGAAGTTGTTGAAAAAACTAAAGATAAAAAAGCTTTATACGAAAAATCTTTGACGGAGGAAAATTCCTGATGCAATTTATATTAACCACTCCTCAAGGTATTATTCTACAACAAAATATCCGTAAAATTACATTAGAAACGCTTGACGGATACTATACGTTGCTGCCACGACATGTTGATTTTGTTTCTGCTGTTATCCCCGGCATTGTAACCTATCTGCCGGAACAGGAAAACGAAAAATATGCCGCCTGCCATCAAGGAATTGTGGTAAAAAAAGGCGATAAAATCACTCTTTCGGTCCAAGGAGCTGTTTTAAGCGAAACACTGCCGGAATTGCAAGAAAGGATAAAAACTGAATTTAAGCAAAATGAGGAACAACGCAAACAGCTTAATACTGCCATGGCCAGATTAGAGCTCGGTTTAGTTCGCGGGTTTCAGCAACTGAAAGGAGCTACCGATGTCGGAATATAAGAAAAATCATGAGCAGGAAATCAACGAAACTTTACTCCATAAAGCAGAATTACTCAAGCTTCGCTCTCAACGTCATTGGAGTGCTAATTTTGGAATGATTGCCTCTTTGGGCGGCGTTATCATCACCCCTTTATTGTTGGGAATTTTTGGCGGAGGTTGGCTTGATGAGCACTATCCGCAACATTTTTCGTGGCGTTTATCCGGAATTTTTATCGGTTTTTTATGGGGTTTTGTGAATGCTTATTTTTGGATTAGTGTTGAAAATAAAAAAATCGAACGTTTAAATCAAACAATTCGGAGAAAAAACAATGAATAGTGCAACTGTTTGGACTGTGATGTGGGAACAAGCCGATATATGGCGCATTTTGTTTGCGCTTGTCTGCGGTATTGTGGTTGGTGCTGTATATTTTCAGAGCTTGCGTTGGAGCGTTAATCGTATCCACACCTTCAAGCACAAATGGTCTGTATTCGGCGGAATCGCCATTTTCCGTATTGCCCTTTTCTTTGCAATATTGGTTTTAGCGGCACACAAAAACATTATTCTGTTGCTTGTCTATTTGGCGGCGTTTTTCTTAACTAAAATTGTCATTATTTGGCATGAAAAACACGGGTTAATACAAGATAAAAGCAAGGATAAAAATGGTAACGTTTGATTTTAGTAAATTGTGGGATATCCCTGTTGTTGACCGCCAAATCGGATTGGAAAGTTTTGATGCCATCCGTGTTGTTGAGTGGAATAATTTTTATATCAACGTAACTGTTTTCAACAGCTGGCTTGTAATATTGCTCATTACGCTCACTGCTTGGTTGACAACAAGAAATTTATCAACGCAAAAACAAGTTTCAAAATGGCAAACAGCACTTGAATCTTTAGTTTTATGGTTGCAGCAAGAAGCCAACGAAACCAGCGGCTCGCGCACCAATCAATATTTAGGTATGGCTATGGGAATGTTTTGCTTCATTTTGGTTTGTAACTTGCTCACATTTATTCCGTGGTTTCGCCCACCGACAGCTTCTTTAAGCACCACCATGGCGTTAGCTTTTATTGTGTTTTTGGCGATACCTTATTTTTCAATTAAAAATGCCGGACTTAAAGGCTATCTGAAAAAATTTATAGATCCTATTCCTCTAATGTTACCGATGAATATTTTCAGTGAATTTTTTTCGGTTTTTGCCATGGGATTACGTTTGTTCGGTAATATGTTAAGCGGGGTAATGTTTGCCAGTATTTTGAGCGCATTTGTACCGTTTATCGCCCCATTAACCATGCAAACCCTTGGTCTGCTTACAGGTTCAATTCAGGCATATATTTTTGCCCTGCTCGCCGTGGTCTATTCATCAAGCGTTAAGGAAGAAATTGTGCCGCAAATCATTACTAACTAAAAGGAGAAAATAAAATGGATTCTTATGCAATTATCGGAGCAATATCAGTTTTAGGCGCATGCATTTGCATGGGTATTGGCAGTCTTGGTTCAGCTTTGGGTGAAGGTGCCGCCGCATCTGCGGCTCTAACCGCCATGGCTCAACAACCGGACGAAGCCAGCCGCATCCGTTCAACTATGTTTGTTTCGCTTGCCATGCTTGAAACAACGGCACTCTACTCACTACTGATTGCCTTTTTGGCGCTTTACGCCAACCCGTTTTGGAACTACGCTATTGCACAATAATCGGAGCAAACATGCAAATTGACTGGTGGACACTAATCGCGCAAATCATAAATTTAGTCATTTTATTGTTTTTGTTGCGCAAATTTTTATATATTCCGGTTTTGAAAGCGGTTGAAGCTCGTCAAAAGCTGATTGCCGATGAACTTCAAGAAGCCGCTGTTGCCAAGCGCAAAGCTCAAGAGCTAACCGTGAAATGTACGGAACGTTTAGCTGATATTGAGGCGCAAAAACAAAACATATTGGCAAAAGCCAATGTCGATGCGGAACAATTGGCACAACACCTAATGCAAGAAGCTCAGCAACAATACCAAAACGCCCGACAACAGTGGCATAATAAGCTGATAGGTGAACAAAAATCTTTTGAAGCGGCAGTGCACGACTTGATTAGTCAATATTTTACGCGCTTTGCCGATAGCGCTCTTTCGCAAATGGCCGATACCCGTTTGAACGATTTAATTATTGCCAAGTTCTTTGATAAATTGAATAGTTTAACGGCAGATGAAATCAAACAAATTCAAGAAACGCTGAAAAATAAGCCATCAATACAAATCTTATCAGCCCAAACAATTGATGGCAAAAATCAAAAATTGCTCGAAAGTACATTGCAAAAATATTTTGACATAAACACGAACGCCAAATTTGAATATACGCTGGAACCGGCACTTATCGGTGGCATTGTTCTGCGCGCGGCTGAACAGCAAATTTCTTGGAATTTAGCCGACTATATGCAACAATTTCAGCAACAAATGGATATCCAAATGCAACAACTGCTTAAAAGGAGCTAACTATGATAGACACAACAGAAACATTTTCTGCCATCGGCAAAAGTATTGACGACACAAAAGCTTCAGTCCGCCAAGAAGAAGTTAGCTTGGTTCAGTCTATTTCTGCCGGAACCGCTTTTGTCGGCGGCTTGGAAAATGTGCAAATGGACGAGTTGTTAGTATTTCCGAACAATGTGCAGGGTGTTGTGCAAACGTTGAGCCGAAACAACGTCGGCGTAGTGTTTCTTGACAATGCCGATACCATTCGCGCCGGAGACAAAGTGCGCCGCACCGGTCGGGTAGTTGATGTGCCGGTCGGTAATGAATTACTCGGCCGCGTGATTAACCCGCTTGGCGCACCGCTGGATGGCAGAGGTCCCGTAAGCTCCACGCAACGCCGACCGATAGAAGTTGAAGCACGTGCAATTATGGATCGCGCACCGGTTGATACACCTTTACAAACCGGCATCAAAGCCATTGATGCCTTCACCCCCATCGGCCGTGGCCAGCGCGAGCTTATTCTGGGCGACCGACAAACCGGTAAAACCGCAATTGCCCTCGATACCATGATTAACCAAAAAAATACCGGTGTCATTTGCATATATTGCGCCATTGGCCAACGCAATTCCGCTGTGGCACAAATTATTGCTCAAATGGAGCAACACGGTGTTATGGCACAAAGTGTGGTGGTATCTGCCGCCGGTAATGATACTGCCGGTATGCAATATATTGCACCATATGCCGCAACGTCTATTGGCGAATATTTTATGGAACAGGGGAAAGATGTGCTGATTGTTTATGATGATTTAAGCAACCATGCCCGTGCATACCGACAAATGTCGCTTTTGTTGCGCCGTCCGCCGGGGCGAGAAGCCTTTCCGGGCGATGTGTTCTATATCCACTCTCGTTTGTTGGAACGTTCTACGCACCTCAAGGCCGAATTTGGAGGAGGTTCGCTTACTTCATTGCCGATTGTTTCTACCGAAGCCGGCAATATTTCCGCTTACATTCCAACGAATATTATCTCCATTACCGACGGACAAATTTACCTTTCAGCTCCAATGTTCCAAAAAGGCATTATGCCGGCCATAGATACCGGTCGTTCGGTTTCACGCGTAGGAGGAGATGCTCAACTTCCGGCCTATAAAACACTGGTTGGACCGCTCAAATTATTTTATTCGCAGTTTGAAGAATTGGAGTCTTTCACCAAATTCGGCACCCAGTTAGATAAGGAAAC
>OMQE01000034.1 GCA_900313155.1 uncultured Rhodospirillaceae bacterium
GCGGCTGGTTCGGTGGCAATGAAGAGGTAGCAGAAGTTGCTGAAGCACCGAAAGTAGAAGCGCCTGCTGATGAGGGTAAATCTTGGTTCAGCGGTTGGTTCGGCGGCAGTGAAGTAGCAGAAGTTGCTGAAGCACCGAAAGCCGAAGCGCCTGTTGCGACGGTTATTGAAGAAGAAAACAGAATTGTTCTACCCCAAAAAGAAGAAAGCAAGTCTTGGTTTAGCAGTTGGTTCGGTAGCGAATCGGCTCAATAAAGAGCAACGGAGAAACCGGATAAATGCTGAAATCACTGTCTATTCGTAATGTGGTTTTGATTGATAAGCTGGATTTGGATTTTCAATCCGGCTTTAGCGTTTTAAGCGGTGAAACGGGCGCCGGTAAATCTATTTTACTTGATTCGGTAGGCTTGCTTTTGGGGCGGCGCGCCGAAACCGGAATGATTAGGAACGGTTGCGATAAATTAACGGTTATCGGGACTTTTGAGCTTAAAGATAAACAAAGCGGATTAAAGCAAATTTGCGCGACATACGATTTAGATTTTGATGATGAAATTGTGATTAAGCGCACGTTAGATGTTGATGGTAAGAGTAAGATATTTTTCAACGGTGAGCCGATAACATTGAAATTTTTGAAAGAAATCAGCGGTTACTTGGCTGAAATTCACGGGCAATTTGATAATCAAGGGTTGCTCAATTCGGCAACACATCGGGCTGTTTTAGACGGCTATGGGGCTTATGATGACGATTTGACCGAAATGGCAGATGCTTTTGCTCAGTATCAACAGGCAAATTCGGCATATAAAGCGGCGCAGAAGCAATATGATGAAGCCCAAAAAGATGAAGAAAATTTGCGGCACTGGGTTGATGAATTGGAAAAATTACAGCCGCAATCGAATGAAACTGTTGAACTGGAAGAAAAACGCCGGCAGATGATGAATGCCGAAAAAATTTTGGAAAATTTGGGCGCGGCAGATAAGGCACTAAACGGAACGTCGCAAAGTGTGCGTGAAAGTTTGCGTCAGGCGCAGGCGGCGGTGGCACGTGTTAACGCTGTGCTAAATGATAAATTTGCCGGTTTGTTTGAGGTTTTGGATACGGCGCTTATCAATGTGGAGGAAGCTGAAGAAGAAATTGCGGCGGCCTCAAACGAAGTCAGCTTGAATGCCAATGATTTGGATAATATTGAAGAACGCTTGTTTAAGTTAAAATCGGTGGCGCGTAAACATCAGGTAATGCCGGAAGAATTGCCTCATTTATGGCAGGAAATGAGCGAAAAATTAGCACATTTTGAACAAGGTGAAGCTCAATTGCAAAAATTACAAAAAGAGCAAAAAGAAGCTTGGAATAAGTATGTTGTTTTAGCAAAAAAAGTAAGCCAAGAACGCAAAGCAACAGCGCTGTTACTTGATGGAAAGATTATGGCAGAACTTCCGGATTTGAAAATGGAAAAGGCAAGATTTATGACGCAGATTATGCCAAAACCGGAAAATATGTGGAACGAAAACGGGTTAGATGATGTTTGCTTTATGGTATCGACGAATCCGGGGCAGGCATGTGGTGCTTTGAGCAAAATTGCCTCCGGCGGTGAACTGGCACGGTTTATGTTAGCAATTAAGGTTAATTTGGCACAGACATCACAAGTTGAAACCATGGTTTTTGATGAAGTGGATACCGGCATTGGCGGGGCAACGGCTCAGGCTGTGGGTGAAAAATTGGCAAAACTGGGGCGAAAAGTTCAGGTTTTGGTGGTCACTCACTCACCGCAAGTGGCGGCACAAAGCGAGCACCATTTCAAGGTAGAGAAAAAGACCGTTGATAATGTGACCACGACCTCGCTCAGACAATTAAATGATGATGAAAAACGTGAGGAAATTGTGCGGATGCTCTCCGGTGAACAAATTACCGACGAGGCAAGGGCCGCGGCTAAGGTTTTGATTGGAGCCTGAAATGCCGAATATTCAGCACGGAATTGAGGTTATTAAGCATAATGTGCAAATAGCACCAACGGCACCAGGTGTGTATCGGATGCTTGATAAAAACGGCAAAGTACTTTATGTCGGAAAAGCCAAAAGCATCAAAAAACGGATTGTTGCCTATACGCATTTTGAACGCTTGCCGGACCATATTAAACGTATGGTTTCAGAAGTGGAGCGCATGGAATTTATTGTGGTGGAAAACGAGGCTAAAGCCTTGTTGATGGAAAATGATTTAATCAAAAAACTGGAGCCGAAATATAATATTCTGCTTAAAGATGACAAGACTTTTCCGCATTTGATGATTAACCCGAACGAAGATTTTCCTGCCTTGAAAAAGAGCAGGGGGGCAAGAAAGGATAAGAGCCGTTATTTCGGGCCGTTTGCCAGCGCTTCGGCAGTTAATAATGTGATGGATATTGTGCAAAAAACATTTCGGTTGCGTTCATGTCGAGATAGTGTTTTTCTGCATCGGGAAAGGCCGTGCATACTATATCAAATCAAACGCTGCAGTGCGCCTTGTGTTGGAAAAATCAGCCGTGAAGAATATCATCATGATGTTGAAGAGGTTATCCGCTTTTTAGAGGGAAAAAGCACCGATTTGCAAGCAGAACTTTCTGCACAAATGCAGCAAGCCAGTTTAGAGATGAATTATGAATTGGCTATGGTTTTGCGGGATAGAATTAGGGCGTTAAGCAGTGTGCAAGGCGGATATAATGTGGAGTATGCCGATTTAGTTTCGGTTGATGCTGTGGCGGTGAAAAAGCACAAAAATATGGTATGCATTCAGGTGTTTTTTGTACGGGGCGGGCAGAACGGCGGTAACATTCCGTATTTTCCAAAACAGGCAGCAGAAATGAGTGAGGAAGAAATTTTAGAGGCATTTTTAAGTACATTTTATGCCGAACATGCTGCCCCGAAAGAAATTTTGGTTTCGCATAAGTTGGAAAATGCCGATTTTTTGGAAAAAGCATTGGGATGTAAGATAAATTTCTATCAAAAAGGTAATAAAGCAAAAATTATTACGCGGGCTTTGCAAAATGCCGAAGCGGCAATTGAACGCAAACTGGCAGAAACGGCAACGGTAGAAGCAAATTTGTACGAAATGCAAAAGGTGTTTGA
>OMQE01000057.1 GCA_900313155.1 uncultured Rhodospirillaceae bacterium
GTGATGAGTGTGAAGCGCTTTTTGAATACGTCGGAAAACATAGATTTTATGGCTGAACCGAAAATTGACGGATTATCTTTTTCGGCGCGTTATGAAAACGGACGCTTTGTCAGCGGCGCCACGCGAGGAGACGGTGTGGTTGGGGAAGATATTACTGAAAATTTGAAAACAATACATCAATTACCTTTACAATTACCGCATGGTGTGCCGGAAATTTTGGAAGTGCGCGGGGAAGTATATATGGCAAAGAGTGATTTTTTTGCGCTCAATGACCGCACCATGGCTGTCGGCAAAAAGCCGTTTGCCAATCCGCGTAATGCGGCAGCCGGCTCTTTGCGTCAACTAGACCCGAAAATTACCGCAGAACGCAAATTGAGTATATGGGCATATACGTGGGGTGAAGTTTCTGCGCCTCAATGGCAGACACAAGGCGAATTTTTTACCAAACTTCAAGAGTGGGGTTTTCCCGTCAATCCGCTAAACAGAATGTGTCATTCGCTTAGCGATATAACAGAAAATTTTACTCGCATGATGGAAATTCGCGCTTCATTGCCGTATGATATTGATGGGATTGTTTATAAGGTAAATTCTATTGCTTTACAAGAGCGTTTGGGCTTTTTAACGCGCACACCGCGTTGGGCTATTGCCCACAAATTTCCGGCAGAACAGGCTTTGACCCGAATTGCGGATATTCGTATTCAAGTTGGTCGCACCGGCGTTTTAACACCAGTGGCGGATTTAGAGCCGATTAACGTGGGCGGGGTGATTGTTTCACACGCTACCTTGCATAATGAGGACGAAATCCGTCGCAAAGATTTCCGCATTGGCGATATGGTGGTTGTTCAGCGCGCCGGTGATGTGATTCCGCAGGTGGTAGAAGTTAAATTTGATAAGCGTCCGGAAAATTCAGTGCCGTATATTTTTCCGAACAAATGTCCGGAATGCGGCGCTCATGCGGTACGTGAAGAGGGAGAAGCGGCTTGGCGCTGCACCGGCGGTCTCACATGTCCGGCGCAGGCGAAGGAACATTTGCGCCATTTTGTGTCAAAAGAAGCCTTTGATATTGTTGGTTTGGGTGATAAGCTGATAGACGAATTTTATGCCGACGGCACATTGCAAAATCCGGTAGATATATTTACGCTGGAACAACGTAACGGCACTGATGAACCGCAAGATTTGTTTAATATTGGTAAAGGCGAAGGCCTTCATTTGGAGCGGCGTTTAGGTTGGGGTAAAAAATCGGTTGAAAATTTATTTGCGGCGATATCGAAGCGACGTCGCATCAGTTTACCGCGATTTATTTATGCTTTAGGGATTCCGCAGGTTGGCGCGGCAACCGCTTTGATGCTCGCCAAAAATTATGTTTCGTTTGACAGTTTTGAACATGATATGGTCAATAAAGAAACGGCAAAATTGGTGGCAATAGATGGTATTGGCGGCAATATGGCGCAAGACATAGTTGAGTTTTTTGAAGAAGAACATAATCTCGAAACCATTGAAAATTTGCGAAAATATGTAACGATTGAAGATTTTGTTGACGAAGAAAGGCTTGATTCGCCTTTGAGCGGTAAAACGATGGTGTTCACCGGCACGTTGCAGCAGATGACGCGCGCCGAAGCCAAAGCGCTTTCGCAAAAATTGGGCGCTAAAGTGGCGGGTTCGGTATCCGGTCATACCGATTATGTGGTGGTAGGTGCCGATGCCGGCAGTAAAGCCAAAAAAGCTGCCGAATTGGGCGTGAAAACACTTACTGAAAGCGAATTTTTAGAAATGATAAGGTAATCACGGAGATTGTACCTCCCCTGTTTTGTCCTACTGTCATTCTTTCCCGTTTTTTTTATAACTGTCATTCTTGAACCATTATACACCCCGCGAAAATCAAGCAAAAAGCGACTTAACGTTGTTTTATTGCTTTTTGTTTGACAAAGCATATTCGGCGGGCTAGAAAAAGAAAAAGGGGATAGGTTAAATGAAGCACAATAAAGCGGATAATGTTAATGGTTGGCTGATTATTGATAAGCCGCATGGTATGGGCTCAACGCAGGTGGTGGGCAAAACGCGCTATCTGTTGCACGCCAACAAAAACGGCCATACAGGCACGCTGGACCCTTTTGCGACCGGTGTGTTGCCGATTGCTTTCGGGGAAGCGACAAAATTGGTGCCTTTTGTGACAGAAGGTAAAAAAGAATATGAGTTTGTGTTGAAATTTGGCGAACAGACTTCTACTGACGATACTGAAGGTGAGGTTATTGCTCGCAGTGATAAAATTCCGACCCGCGATGAAATTACGGCTGTTTTGCCGCAATTTATCGGCACAATTACCCAAGTTCCGCCCATGTATTCGGCGATTCGGATTAACGGACAACAGGCCTATAAGCTGGCGCGTAAAGGCACACAGGTAGAAATGCCGGCGCGCCAAGTAGAGATTTATGCTTTGGAATTGCTGGAGAAATATGATGATTCGGCAAAATTTAAGGTAGAATGTTCCAAAGGAACGTATGTGCGCACATTGGGCAAAGATATAGCGCAAAAACTTGGGACGGTGGGGCATTTAATTGAACTCAGACGCACTAAATGCGGTATTTTTGACCTAAAATCAAAAATTTTGCTGGATTCTTTGGAAAAAATGGAGTATGTAGAAGAACGACGAAAGTCTCTTTTGCCGGTGGAAACATCTCTGCGCGACATCGCGGAGATTGCTGTTTCGGCAGAAGAAGCTCTCAAACTAATGAAGGGACAAAGCCTCTCGCCAAAGGGATTTAACTTAAATCCAACAACAAAAACGGCGGCGGCAAAATACCAAAATTGTTTGATTGCATTGGTGCAAATCGATGAAAGAAAAATTTCACCGATTCGCGTGTTTAACTTAATTGATATAAAGGAAAATACAGATGTCGATAACAAATGAAATTAAAAAAGAAATTGTTGCAAAGTATGGTAATTCTGCCAATGATACCGGTTCGCCGGAAGTTCAAATTGCCATTTGGACATACAGAATTAACGCTTTGATTGAACACTTCAATGTTCATAAAAAAGACTTGCACTCTCGTCTGGGATTGATGAAAATGGTCAGCCGTCGTCGTCACTTGCTCGACCACTTGAAAAAGACCAGCGAAGAAAGATATCAGGCTATTGTTAAGAAACTTGATTTGCGTAAGTAAGATAAGCGGGCGGCAGAGAAGGCTTTGCCGCCCCAAAAATCCTATTTAAGAAAATAGGTGCGGAAAAGATGAATGGAAAAAGAAAAATTTTAGAAAGGAAAGAAATTTATGATAGATTTTAAAGTATGCCGTAAAGAGATGGAATGGGGCGGAAGGAAGTTAGTTTTAGAAACAGGTAAAATTGCTCGTCAGGCAACCGGCGCTGTTGTTGCGAAATATGGCGAAACGGAGGTTATTGCCACCGTTGTTGCCGCTAAAGAAGCAAAGCCGGATCAGGATTTCTTCCCTTTAACAGTTAACTATCAGGAAAAATATTATGCCACCGGCAAAATTCCGGGTGGCTTTAATAAGCGTGAAGGCAAGCCGTCGGAGCGTGAAATTTTGATTTCGCGCCTGATTGACCGACCGATTCGCCCACTGTTTCCGGATGCGTTTAAAAACGAAGTGCAAATCGTATGCACCGTTCTTTCACATGACCAAAAGAATGATTCGGATATTGTTTCGATGGTGGCGGCATCTGCAGCTTTGGCTGTTTCGGGTATTCCGTTTATGGGACCGATTGGCGCGGCAAAAGTGGGTTATCACAA
>OMQE01000055.1 GCA_900313155.1 uncultured Rhodospirillaceae bacterium
GGCTTCTGTTTTTAATTTACAAAAAAAGGTATATTCCAAACTTTTTCTTGACAATTCAGACAAAAAATGTATCATTTCAACAATGAAATTCTTATTTATATATAACAGTTAAAAACAAACAGCTTATGGAAATCAAGTATGTAACGATGTCCGGTTGTAACGAGTCAACCGACATTGAAGAATTGGTAGCTTTGCTACGTCGGTATCCGTTTGCCGAAATCGGCATTCAGGTCAACGAAAAGAAGTGTGCAGGCGGTTCATCGCGCCGCGGGTGGATTTATGCGCTGGCTTCGTATCTGAAGTATAAGAAGCAGGTTATTAACGCCGCCCTCCATGTTAACCCTGATTGGGTAACGGCGTTTTGCCAAGGTAGTATGCCCTACGGTTTACAAGACCTGTTGGATTTGCGCAACTATTATGGTTGTCCGTTTTTCCAGCGTGTTCAGCTCAATTTCCGCATCGGACGTGACCCCATGCCTGATGCCGATAAACTGATGGCGTTGATACACAACTTCAGCTCGCGTCGATTTATCCTCTCGTTTAATGAGAGCAATGCCCAGTTCATTCGTGAGCTGTATCGCCGTGGGGCAAAGTTTGACCTGCTGTTCGATTCTTCGCATGGCGAGGGTATTGCCCCAAAAGAGCGTCCGATATCGGTATACAATGATGTTCTACAGGGCTACGCCGGTGGCATTAGCCCCGAAAATGTGGCTGAAGTGCTTGATGGCATTGCCGAAAAAGCAACATTGGTGCCGAACTTCGTCGGTGTCGCGATAGATGCTGAAGGCAAGTTAAAAGAACAAGGTGCGTTTAGCATCGACCGTGGTCGCGCTTATTTGAGTGCCGCTGAAAAGTGGATGAAGGAACATGCTTAAATCAAAATCCCCTCGCTGAGCAATCAGCAAGGGGATTTAATTATAAAATAAATATCATCTAAAGACGCACAACTGCGCCGCCCCAAGTAAAGCCGGCACCCATGGCGGTGAGCACCACAACATCACCTTTATGCAGGCGTTTTTGCTCCATATTTTCCGATAATGCCAACGGGATAGATGCTGCCGACGTATTTCCATGATGGTCAACCGTTACAATAACTTTTTCCGGCGCAATACCTAAGCGTTCTCCCACACTATCAATAATGCGAATATTGGCCTGATGCGGAATTAACCAATTGACTTCATCTTTGCTGATATGAGCATTTTTCATGGCTGTTTCAGCAGCTTCTGCAAGCGAAACAACTGCATGCTTGAAAACTTCTTTGCCATTCATTTGCACAAAACCGGCATTTTGCGTGGTTGAAACCCCACCGGTTGTTTTAAGATGTTCATATTGTGTCCCGTCAGAATAAATACAGGTGCTTAAAACGCCGGTATCTTCTGCAGTTCCGTTTCCTTTAACAGCGCGTAAAACAACAGCGCCGGCGCCATCACCAAACAAAACACAAGTATTACGGTCTGTCCAATCAACAATTTTAGATAAACATTCGGCTCCGACAATAACAGCCGTTTTGACTTGCCCTAAACGAATCATATTATCAGCCAAAGTCAAAGCATAAACAAACCCCGAACACGCTGCCGAAATATCAAAAGCCGGCACACCGGCACGAAAACCCAAATCACGGGCAATCATTGTTGCGCTGGAAGGTGTGGTGTTATCCGGTGTGACTGTTGCTAAAATAAGTAAGTCAACATCTTGTGGTGTCAAACCGGCGTTTTTAATGGCATTGGCGACTGCTTTACCGGCAATAACCGACGTGCTTTCGCCTTCAGCAATATGCCGAACGGCTATGCCGGTGCGTGTCCTAATCCACTCATCACTGGTTTCAACCATTTTTGATAAGTCGTCATTGGTCAAAATTTTCGGCGGCAAATAGTGCCCGAAACCGACCATTTCGCTTCTAATATACATCGTATAAAATATCCTGAGATAATTCGTCCAAGTCAACGTGTTCCACTTCGGCTCTAATGGTTTGCACAAAATCTTGGCGAACCAATTTAGCCGCATTGTTAATAGCGTATGAAAAACCTAAAGCATCGGTGCCACCGTGGCTCTTCACCGACAAACCATTCAATCCGACAAACATAGCACCGTTATATTTGCGCGGGTCCATATTCTTTTTCAATCGCCACAACACCGGCAACAAAAACGGCAAGCCGATTTTAGTGATAATTGAATGCTTAATCGTATTTTTGAGCATACCTGAAATGAGCTTTGCCGTTCCTTCCATGGTTTTGAGGGCAATATTACCGGTAAAGCCGTCGGAAACAATAACGTCGGCATAACCTTCACCAATTTGATGCGGTTCAATATAGCCTATAAAATTCAAATCCAGATGCGTATTTTTGATCATTTTGGCAGCTTGATGAATTTCTTCACGACCTTTCATTTCTTCGGCCCCGATATTCAAAAGTGCGATTCGCGGACGTTCCACTTCTAATGTATGCTTGGCCAAAATATTACCGATAATGGCAAATTCAGCCAAATTAACAGCACTGCATTCGGTGTTTGCGCCTAAATCCAACATCACACACATGCCGTTCTTATGCGGAATATTGGTGCAAATTGCCGGACGATGAACTTTTTGAATGGTCTTCAAAATCATTTTAGATATGGCCATCAGTGCACCGGTGTTACCGGCCGAAATCACGGCGCGAGCATCTCCTTTGCGCACGGCGTCAATTGCCATAAACATGCTGGTATTTTTATTGCGAATAACTTGCGACGGTTTGTCTTCGTTACGGACAAACTCCGGCGCATGAACAACTGTGCAATATTCACTCATTGTCGGAAAACGCTTCATTTCCGCCATAACTTTTGTTTCGTCACCAAACAACAAAAATTGTATATCAGGATTATTTTTATGAGCTAAAACAATACCTTCGACTACAACACGAGGGGAGTTATCTCCCCCCATTGCATCGACCGATATGACCAGATTATTCATCAGCAAACCTGCTCCATATACTAAAAAGATTTAATCGTCCTATTTTGCTTCTTTGTTAGAAACAACATCTTTACCATCATATTGACCGCATTTCGGGCAAACATGATGAGGTCTTTTAAGTTCGCCGCAGTTTGGGCACTCTTGATACGCATTAGGTGTCAAGGCATCATGCGAACGACGCATATCGCGACGAGATTTAGATACTTTTTTCTTAGGTGTAGCCATTTTTCTTCTCTTTTATTTTAAAGTTAATCAATTACACAAACATTCAACAGCACATTTAGCACAGCTTTGTTTAAAAAGCAAGCACAAATCTGCCGTTTAACGGATTGAGCCAGTTTTAGCCGACTTTTTTGCAATTTGCAAGTATTTTTTTATCTTTTTTGCATAAATGTAAATTAAAAACAGAAGCCGAACAATTTAAGTGAAATAAAAAAGTAGCAAATAAAAAAAGAATCGTGTCGTCGGTAATTGAAAAA
>OMQE01000051.1 GCA_900313155.1 uncultured Rhodospirillaceae bacterium
AATTTGGTGCAAAAACAAGCGCTGGAAGTTGCTGCCGCAGAAAGATCTTATGCTGCCGATGCTTTGAAGTTGTTCAATATGTTGAACGGTGTTGCCGGTTCAAACGGTTTAGACAAGGAGCCGGTAGAAATTTTTGAGGGTATTCATCAATATAAAGGGTGCAATTTTTATCCGACCGATATGGATGAGGCAGAATTTCATCAAATTATTGAAAAAATGCTTGATGAGGGAAAAGTTGCTGATGTGCAAAATATTTTGAGTGCGCGCACCATGGTTCGTCGCGCCGATGATGAGCTGAAAGCCATTGATTATACCGAATATTTTGCTGATGAATTTTCAGAAATTGCTAATGAATTAGAGTGTGCCGCTCATTATACGACCGATGATTTGTTCAAAGACTATTTAGGTTGGCAGGCTCAGGCATTTTTGCAAAACAATGAAGAAATGGACATTTTAGCCGACAAGCATTGGGCTCAGATGCAAGAAACACCGCTTGAATTTACGGTCAGCCGTGAAAATTATGATGACAAGATGACACCAACACTGTTTTCAAACAAGGCGTTGTGCGCACGTCTCAATGAGTTTGGGATTAAACCGGTGCCGAAAGATATGCTTGGCGTGCGTGTGGGTGTTGTCAATAAGGAAGGAACAGCTTTGTTACTCAAGTTCAAAGATGAAATGATGAAGTTAGCTTCTTTAATGCCGTTTGCCGACCAATATACACAAAATGTCGGTGGTCAAAAAGGGTTAAAACAAACAATGGTTGATGCCGATATTGCGGCGCTGACCGGTGATTATGCTCTTTGCCGCGGCGGTATTACCACGGCGCAAAATTTACCAAACAACGATAAACCGGCTCTGCAACGTGGCGGCGGTCGTCGTAACGTTTATCATCGGCAAGTTCGTGCCAGTGTTGATAAGAGCAAAACACAAAAAATTCTGGATGCACTGGTGGCGCCGGAATTGCATCAATATTACGACAAAGAAGCGGATCATCTGTTTGTTATTGGGCATGAAAACGGGCATTCGCTCGGGCCGGACAGTAGCTATCAGACAGCGCTTGGCATTTATCAGCATATTATTGAAGAACATAAAGCAGATATGATTTCGGCGACGATGATGCCGGAATATGTTAAAGCCGGTATTATCAACGAGGAACAGCTCAAAAAAATTTATGCCACATGGATAATCGGGCGGCACTTTATGGTGGCTTTTCCGAATGATATGGAGGCGCATCGGGTGGCAGATTTGATTGAATATAATTTCTTGAATGAATATGGTGCTTTTTGGTTTGATGCAGATAAAAAATTGCATATTGATTTTGATAAGATGAAGTCCGGTTCGCGTGCTTTGTTGACTGAAACGATACGTGTTCAACTTTCAAAATCGCCGGAAACAGCCAAAGAGTTTGTTGACCGTTGGACCAATTGGGGCGAAATGAATCAATATATTGCCGATTTTAAGAAACAATTAGGGATTAAGCCTTATATTGAAATTCAGTCATATTTTTAACGGAGAACATGGACGATGTTTAAAAAACTTGTGGCCGGCGAATATAGTTTAGCAAAAACGTTTTGGTTGTTCGGTGTGGTTGGCTTTTTTGTATTTATGCTGATAACCGGCATTACCCACAGTTCTTTTGCTCACGCCGTCTGCGGTTTAGCGCGTAATAGTTCGCGTTGCGTGCAAAATATCAACGTGCTATACTACATCATGTCGAACTTTATCAATTTGCTGTTACGCGGCGGCAGTATTGCGACATTGTTGATGTTACATCTTATTGCCAGCGGTTGTTTTGGTGCGTATGCCATTATTGTTTTACGTGGTCTATGGAAGAGCGCCAAAAGCTATGAGGGCTCGAAAGTGTGGGTTTGGCTGGCTAAAATCGGGATAGTAGGGTTGGTTATTTTTTCTCTCCGTCTCATTTTATAAAACTCGTCTAATGGCTTACTACTTGTTGTTTTTTTCCTTTTGTACCTTTTTTGTACACGTCGTCAAAAAACAACGGCGCATTAAGCTCACTATCCGAGTTTTACCTTGCGTAATTATTTTTCTTTATGTATTTATCTACACGTCGTTAAAAAGCAACGGCGTATTAAGCTCATTAGCCGAGTTTTATTTCTGGACGTTATGGGTTGCTGTTTGTTATTTTTTGCTCGTTATTATTTTTTCTGTCTCTCTTGGCAGAACGTCACCCTTGCTTGCGCAAGGGTGACGTGTGTTGTTGTCTTAATTTTCGCACTAAAATGCAGTGCATTCCTAGTTATTGTTCAAATTACGCAAACTGTTAATGATGTTTGTGGCGTCGGTTTGCGACTGTTGGCTAATTCCCATTGATTCAAGAGCAAGTTTTTTAGCGCAGGTTGAAGCTAAATCTTGCGCCGTGGCAGTAATGCTATTGGTGAACAATGTTCCGGCTTGTAAACGGCTTTGCGCTTCGCCCAGCATACAGGTTTGCATCCGTCCGCGTACCGAAGTATCGGTTGTTGTGCCGCCGGTCAAAGAGCTCAAATTCATATCGGCACAGCCGGCCAAAGTGGTAACTAATATTGCTAAAAACAATTTTTTCATAACATAAATCCTTTCAATTAAAGTAACTGAAAGCAATATATTTGTTTAGAGTTAAAATTTTCTGAACACATTGTCCTAATTTTTTCAGAATGCCGAAAATATTTTAGGCGCACAAATTACCCAACAGGTCTAAACATTCATTGATATTATCTGCGGCATAGTCAATATATTCCGAGGCTTTGTCGTTTGGTTTTCCGTGACATAAGCGAATGGTATTTAAGCCGGCTTTTTTGGCACATTCCAAATTTGAATAGCTGTCATCAACAAAAAGGCAGTTTTGCGGATTTGCGCCGATTTTGCGACAAAACTTAAGATAAACATCAGCTGTTTCGTTTTTCTTATATGCATCAAAATCTTCTACCGAATAAAAGCGTCCTTCAAAAAAATTAAACAAACCGATATGTTTTAAAATGGCCTCGCAGGCATCATGTGAACTGGTGGAAAAAATATATTGCGGACACCGAAGATTTTCTAATTTATCAAGCAAACCTTCATAGGGTACAATCGGCATCAGATGCTGTTCTTTGCGTTTGTGATAGGCATCAAAAATTTCTTTTGGCGACACGCCGTATTTGCGCACAAAAATTTCACCGCCGTCACGATATGTTCGATATGATTCGGTTACCATGGCCTTTGCCTCGTCTATTTTTAGCGGCAAGTGCAAATCTTCGATTGCTGCTTCTGCCGTAATTTGGTCCATCAGGTCATGAAATTCCGGCGTTTCTCGATACAGCGTATTATCCAAGTCCCAAACAATTATTTTATTTTTCATCTGTTTTCCTTTATCTTCCGCAACCCCTTTAAGATAGCCGTAAAAACCGCTATCGTCAAGCCAAAATATATAACAAAGCGCATTTGTAAATTAAAAACAAGTTTTTACATCATTGTCAGTGGCATTAAGGCTCGACGCGGTGAGATGTGTTGTTTAAACACGGCATGAAAAATCGGGTAAGCGCGCTCGCATTCGGTAATGGCAATGTTAACAATTTGCGCCAATTTGTCGGCAAGATGTACATCGGCCTCGTCAACAAACAACGAGTGGCGAAACAGCGGGGCTTTGGCTTCTTCCCAAAATGAAAAATGCCCCACCCATAAATCTTCATTAAGCAAAGCTAAAAGCTCAAATATGCTTGGGAGAGCAACATCTTCAGGCTCAATATTTATCAAGCACGAAAGATGAAGGCAGTTCATTTGCTCTTCCCATGCAAAAAAAAGGAGCATATTATCCCACTTACCGGGAATTTGCACCACTACCTCGTTGGCGCTACGCCGTTCGGTTGAATGTTGCCGTTTAGCAAACAGGCATTCAATGTCATCAATCGGATTATATTTCAATATATTTTCAGCGAGCATATCAATTCCCATGTTTTTGGTTCGTTTTTAAGATGGCATATTTTTAATAAAAAAAACAATTTCTATGGAAAAGTTTTCCACTTTTTTGAAATTTTTATGTTAACCTTTTGTTTATAAAAACGCTAAAACAAAGGGTTAGAAATAAAGATGTTTATAAAAATTTTTTATGTGTGGATTATCTGATTTTTGTTAATATACTTTTAAGCAATTAGGAATAAGGAAGGCTGAAAAAAATGACAGGTTTGGCATATCCGGCAGTTTCGCCGACAATTTTTTCTTTAGGTTTTTTTGAGCTGCGCTGGTATTCGTTGGCGTATTTGGTTGGCATTTTGCTCGGGTGGTGGTTGGCTTCAACACGCAATAAAAAATATGATTTAGGTTTAAGTCGGCAAAATTTAGAAGATGCCGCTTTTTACATTACACTGGGGATTATCTTGGGCGGTCGGCTCGGCTATGTGCTGTTTTACGGCAGTGCACAATATTTGGCCGAACCGTGGCAAATTTTGGCGATTTGGCATGGCGGTATGTCTTTCCATGGCGGTATTATCGGGGTGATTATTGCCATATATTTGCTTTCTCGAAAGTTGAAATACCCGTTTTTAGGATTGACCGATTTGGTATCGCCGGTGGTTCCGATAGGCATTTTTTTAGGTCGATTGGCAAATTTCTGCAATGATGAACTTTGGGGCAGAGTGACTGATGTGGCGTGGGCGGTGCGTTTTCCGCGTGGCGGCTATTTACCCAGACATCCGTCGCAAATTTATGAAGCTTGTATGGAAGGGATTTTGCTGTTTGCGGTGCTGAATTTGATGTGGAAGAACAAATGGTGCCGTGAACGCACAGGGTTGATTTCCGGCGCATTTTTGCTGGGATATGCCGCTTGCAGGGCTTTTGTTGAGCAGTTTCGAGAACCTGATGCACAAATCGGTTTTTTGGTCGGCCATATAACGATGGGGCAATGCTTGTCTGTTCCTGCTGTTTTTGTGGGAATATACCTTATCTGGCGGGCGGTATTTGGCTACAAAAATCATTCACAGAGTCAAAATAAAAACTAAACATTTCAAAAAAATGTGTTAAACTGACGCAGAAATTTTTAATGAGGTTAATAATATGCGTGAAAACGAATCGGTTATTCTTGATTTTGAAAAAACAATTGTGGAAATTGAAGAAAAAATCAGCCATTTGCAGGCTATTTCTAACGACGATATGGATATGAGTGAAGAAATTAAAAAATTACAAAAAACACTCAAAGCCCATTCGGCCAATGTTTATAAACATTTGAGCCCGTGGCAAAAGGCGCAAATTGCCCGTCATCCGGAACGTCCGCATTGTTTGGATTATATTCACGCCCTTATTACCGACTTTGTGCCTTTGGCTGGAGACAGACGCTTTGCCGATGATGCCGCAATGGTTGCCGGTATAGGTTTTTTTGAGGGTATGCCGGTTGTTGTTATTGGTCAAGAAAAAGGTAATGATTTAGATTCTCGCATCAAGTATAATTTCGGTATGGCTAAACCGGAAGGCTATCGCAAGGCACAACGTTTGATGGATATGGCTGAGAACTTCAAATTACCAATTATATCATTGGTAGATACTGCCGGTGCATATCCGGGGGTAGATGCCGAAGCACGCGGTCAGGCCGAAGCTATTGCCGCTTCAATTGAAAAATGTTTGCAAGTTAAGGCACCGATTGTGGCTACGGTTATCGGCGAGGGCGGTTCGGGCGGTGCTATTGCTATTGCGACGGCCGATAGAGTATTGATGCTTGAACACGCCATTTATTCAGTTATTTCGCCGGAGGGATGTGCTTCTATTTTGTGGCGTTCGGCAGAAAAGACCAAAGATGCGACCGAGGCCTTGCGCTTAACCGCACAAGATTTGAAATCTTTCGGCATTATTGATGAAATTGTGCCGGAGCCGTTGGGTGGGGCGCATCGCAATAAGGAACAAGCGTTTGATAATTTACGTATGGCTTTGCGTAAGCAACTTAATGAGCTGGTGGGGCAAGATTATGCCAAACTTAAAAAAGCCCGTACCGAAAAATTTATGAAAATCGGAACTAAGTTTATTGAACAAGAGCAGCCGGTAAAAAAGAAAAAATAAAACTATTGTCGATTTTTGATTATTTGTAATATAGTCCAAAAACACAACACAATACAAGCAATAGCGGAAGGATACGCCTGAACATAGGCGTTATGTATAAACCACAACAACATGTTGATGACCAGTGCATAGCGCATTTGTTGTTCGTTTTTAGTCAGGTAGATGCATATTGTACAGCTTGCTGAAGCAATAATCGGCAGCCACCCGATTATTCCTAAATTGTCGGCATATAAACCGACAAAAACACCTAAAAACAGCAAGATTACAGTTATTTTTTTTGTTAATTTATCCCTGATAAGACAAAATGTTGCGAACTAAACAAATAATACTAATCACCAGTGCAGCATAAGCTTGTAAAGCAATATTAGCCATAATACCGAATCCGGTATCTCCGATTTGCCAATACATAAAGTCTTTTTTACTTTTTTTGACCGTCGAAATTGCGATACAAATTGCCGATAAAAATGAAAATATGTTTCCAATAATCAAATATGCTTACATTTTGCGTTTTCAAAAGAAAAGTGCCGAATAAAAACTATATTTTACTCGGCACCGGATATGATAATTTTTTAGAATTGGTATCTGGCACCTAACAAAATTTCGTGTGCACGCGGTTTGTATTCATATTTTTGATAGGATCTTCCTTGAACATGATATGTTTCATCAAAATCACCGTAAGTCATAAAACGGTAACCCAAATCTAAAACCAAATTTTGACTGCATCTGAAGCCTAAACCTGCACCAATTTGCATGGCAACGCCATCATCTTTGATTTTTTTGGCAGGTGTTGAAAATTCGGCATGTCCCCAACCTAAACCAATTCCGGCATAAGGTTTAAAAGGCACATTTGCTCCCATATTCAAATCATAATACACATTAAACAATACGGCTTGCGTTTTAACCTTTATTTTGCCATTGGCAAAATTCTTTTCGGCATCTCCGTTTTTGGTATATTCAATTTCATAACGAAAATCACCGGTTGTTGCAGGACTGGTCATACCCAAGGCCACGCTACCGCCGAAAACTTCATCTTCAACCTTGACTTTACCTTCATAATCACCAATTATCTTAATGTTGTCATGTGTAAAATCATATTTTGCTTTTGCTGAAATATATGGGTTGAACATATATGCCGATGCATTGGCTGCCACCAAACAAGCCATGCCGGATAACAATAAAACTTTTTGCATATTGACTATTCCTCTACTTGTTAAAACTGTTTGAAAGAGTTTTTTCTTTCATGGTTATTAGAACGACAAACATATTAAAAGTCAAGTCACATAATCTTACAAAATATGACAACCCTTAAAAATAGCAGATTATGTTTAACTGGTGGTCTGTATAAAAAAACCTCGCTTAAAAGCGAGGTTCGGAGGAAGTTATGATGAAAACTTATTTCTTTAAGCGGCTTGCCACATCGGCCGTAATATCGGTTCCGCCGAAAACAACCATTCCTTTGGCAAAAACATAATCCAATTTCTTTTCGGTTGCCACATCAGAAACCAATTTAGAAAGTTCTGCGTCAATGGCTTGAACTTTTTGTGCATATTGACTTTGCAAAAGTTGTTCACGCTTGTTGAGTTCAATCTGATATTGTTGAGCAGTTGCCGCACGCTGATTTGCATCTGCAATTTGGCTCAATTGATTATTAACGCCGGCTACCCAATTTTGGATAATGGCGGCATTGTTTTGCTGTTCGGCACGTAAAGCAATCACCGACGGTGTTTGGCTAACCAAAGCTTGCACATCAACAATAGCAATTTTAGCATTGTTCAAAGAAGAAGTTACTGATGTAGTTTTAGATTTTGTCGCTTCTGTTTTAGAAGTATTGGCAGTTGTTTTTTTGTTATCTGTTTTACTTTTAGTCATATTCCTGTTCCCTTTAAATTATCCTATTTTTTGAGTGCATCAATAGCTTGTTGCGTTAAATCTTTTCCGCCGAAAAGGAGTGAGCCGGTATTGAAGATGTATTCAACATTTTCTTTTTTTGCCACGTTTTCGATTAGTTTTAAAATTTCGGCATCAATTTTTTGAACTTTTTCAACGTATTCTGCTTGCATTTTTTGTTGACGCTCATTCAATTCTGTTTGATATTTTTGCGTTAATTCCGCTTTTTTAGCGGTATCTGCCTCTGCGGCAATTTCCTGATTAACGCCATTTACCCACTGTTGTAATTCTCCGCGCTTTTTCATTTCTTCTTCACGCAAAGCAACAACCGACGGGGTTTGGCTCACCAAAGCCTGCACGTTAATAATGCCTAATTGTGAAACTTTTGTTTTATTTTCGTTTGCCATATAAATTCTCCGTTGTTTACTTAAATATTATAATCAAATCATCCGTAAATATAAGCTTTATTTATTAAAAAGTTATAAATAAAAAAGCCATTTTATCAGAATTACCTGAATTTTAGTGCCACAGAGCAACTGCGCCAAAAACAGCCGCAAGCTTTTTGCGCTTCTTTTTCGCTTAGCGGGCGGCGCTGCGCTATGCCCAAATCAACCGTATTTTTCGGCGTTTCACCTTCATTGTCGGTTAAAATGTAGTTGCTTAAGTTGTAAACACCGTTGTTTTGGCTGGTTGGGGTGGTATAAGCCGCTTCAATTCCCATAAAGTTTGGAATTTTCGCCGGCCAATCAATTTGTGCCAGTGTTTTACAAATACCGGAAGTTAAATTTGTGAGCAGCACCACATAAGCCCCCACACCGTCATAAACTTTTTGGTATTGTTTCTGATTGTTATAAAGACTGAAGTAGAGTGTTCGTTCTTTTTGATTACTTACGGATTCCATAACGTGAATTTGCCCGCCGAACCGATTAGAAAGCGTGTAGTGTTCTCCTTCTTCTTTGACTAAATCGTAAGGCAAAAATTCGCCTAAAGCAATGGCATCATTACTCAAAAATTTATATTGTTGATTCTCATAATTTTCAGCCATTTTGCGGGTAAGAGCAACAATATCTTCTGTTGTTTTGTTCACGTTATTGCGCACAACAGCTTCTAGAAAAAAATACACACAAACGCCGATAATTATTGCCGGAATCGCAAACTTAGTAAGAAACAATTCCATTCGACTGTCTTTTTTATCTTTCCTTACCATAATATAAAATCTCTGCTTAAACCAAACAGAGGGGCATATTGCCCCTCATCTTTTTGCCTTAATTATTTTTTCTTTGCCGGAGCTTTTTTGGCGGCTACCTTCTTGGTGCTTGCCTTTTTTGCCGGAGCTTTTTTGGCGGCTACCTTCTTGGCGCTTGCCTTTTTTGCCGGAGCTTTTTTGGCGGCTACCTTCTTGGCGCTTGCCTTTTTTGCCGGTGCTTTTTTGGCGGCTACCTTCTTGGTGCTTGCCTTTTTAGCCGGTGCTTTTTTGGCGGCTGCCTTCTTGGTGCTTGCCTTTTTTGCCGATGCTTTTTTCTTTTTGGTTGCTTTTTTGGTTTTTGGCGCATTTAAGGTTTCAGAAACCATAACGGCTTTTTCCAATGATACCTCATCACACAATCCCAGTGTCATCGGGTTCTTCGGCGCTAATTCGCCATATTCGCCATTACGAACTTTAGCAATTGTCGGCTTAGTTGTTCCTAACAATTTTGCAATTTGCGAATCGGTGATTTTATTGTTCGGAAATTGTTGTAAAATCCACAAAATAGCCGCCGGTTTTTCGCTGCGTTGTGTTGGCGTGAGCAACTTTTTGGCCTTAGCATTGCGTTCTTTCACATTGTTTTCCAAAACATTCGGCACCAAATCGGCATGCGAATCTGCTTCACAGCGGCGAATTTCTTCCCAAGTGAGCTGATTATTATTAATCGGGCTTAAGCCGACAATGTTATATGCAACATCTCCATCGGCAATTGCCTGAATTTCCAATTCGTGAATTTCGCAGAACTTTGCAATTTGACGAAAAGTTAATGTTGTGTTTTCAACAAGCCATACAGCAGTTGCTTTTGGCATTAAAGGTGCTGTCATTTTCTTATTCCTTTCAATAAAAAATTCTTTCTAATATCCCTACAATAAACGAGCTATACGCAATATACAAGCACATTTTTCGGGTTATAAACGCAAAAGGCCTGCTTAAATAAAGCAGGCGCTTTTAATAAACGCTTCCGCAAATTAGCCGTTCTTCAAACCGAAAGCAGCAAATTTGCTGTTAAACTTACCAACTTGACCGCCGTTGTCAACAATACGACGAACACCTGTCCAAGCCGGATGTGATTTCGGATCAATTTCGAGCAACATTTTGTCACCTTCTTTGCCCCAAGTCGACTTTGTTTTAACTTCTGTTCCGTCTGTCATCACATATGTAATTTCGTGATAATCAGGGTGAATTCCTTTTTTCATCTATATTCTCCAATTTTATACTTGCGATATTTTCTGCCCTTATACATTAAGTTGTTCAAATAAGCAAGCATTTTTTTATTATTTTTTAATTTTTTTTGCTTCGTTTGGCAAAAGCTCTTTTTTAGGCAAATAAATCAGCCGCCTTTTGGCGCAATGCTTCGTTTGTGGCAATAATATTGCCCTCAAGCAAAACTTTTTCCAAATTTTCGGTCCGAACATCGGTTTCACCAATGGCCACGATATAACCGCCGGCTTCTTTAACCAGCAACATACCGGCTGCCAAAGAGGTCAACGGTGCATTTTGCGCCACAGCAACATCAAGCTTGCCGGCTGCCAAATAGGCTAAATCAAGCGCCACACAGCCGCTTACGTTTAAATTTGCCGAAACTGAAAGGGCTTTTTGCACCAAATTTACTTCAGCACCAACGCCAAACAGTGCGCGCTCAATGCTTTTATTGCCGGCAACGCGTAAACGTTCGTGACTGCGGAAACCCTCTTTGAAGGCACCGGCACCTTTTTCGGCAAAAAACATCTCGTCGGTAATCGGATTATATATTGCTGCGCACATTGGCACGCCGTTTTCCACCATTGCCACCGACAAAGCAAAACGCGTGTTTCCGTGTCCGAAATTGGTTAAGCCGTCAACG
>OMQE01000062.1 GCA_900313155.1 uncultured Rhodospirillaceae bacterium
AGAGAAACGCCGACACGATGTCGGCGGCGCTGAGATAAAAACAACCTCTAAATGTTGTTTTTAGCGAAAGCGGCAATTTAACCATAATTAACCATCACATCTTTTTACTTTAATAAACCGCGCATAACCTACTGAAAATACACAAATAAATATGTATGTGAATATGTATATTTAAACGAACGTTTAAATCAACCACTTTTTGCATTTTTTGATTTTTTCATAAAATTACCGAGAAAGCCACATATTTACTGGCTTTTGAAAAATTTCAAAAATTTTTTTCAATTCAAAAATATTGCGATTTTGACTGATCAATTTAAACGTTGGTTTATGCTAGAATTAGACAAATGACAAAAATAAACGTAGGAGGTTTAAATGGATTTTACATTTTTAACAGAAGATCAGATATGGGGTGATGATGCCCTGGATGTCATGAAGAAGTACGGAACAGCTGTTGCTCCGACTGATTTGACAGCCATATTGGGTGGCGTTATGAATAGTACTGGTACTAAGATTTCTGAAGGAGAAACACCTTGTGCCTCTTGGTCCGCGTCTTCATATGGAGATGGAGGCGTGCGTTGCGTCGACTGTGAGGGCGATGGGGACTGGATGGACGCGGAGGGACGTTTTATCTCGGCGCGCCCCGCTTTGCCTCCATCGGAGGCATCTAAAATCAGCCCGAGCATTGCTCGGGCTATCGCTGGAATCCGCGTAGCGGAATATGGGGAATACCCGCAAACGGTCGCCGATGAACGTACCAGCGAGAAATTAGAAAGATTACATGATTCAAGATCTCTCCGTCCGACCGGAAAAAATTACACATTTGATTCAGTTGGTTTAACCGATTATGATACTCCTTTTAAGGCTACATCCTTTTCTGAATATGAAATGGATGGCAAAAGGTATATCCGTGTCCTGGGACGTCCATACGACGCCTATAGCAAGCTATCTACAGGGGAACAGGTAGAAGAAGGAAAGCCATACTGGGTTGAGGTCCAACCGATAGAATGGCTGATGGATAGAAGCGGCACAATGGTCGCCAAAAAATGCTTATTCGCCGGTATTCAATTTGATACAAAGGACTCATATGACGGTGATTTTTCCAAAACGTTTATGAAGCACTATTTGGACACTTATTTTGCCAAGGAAATGGAGCCGATTGAGCGCGTGGCAAACAGAGAAGAGAGTAAAAATATTGAAAATTCTGATATGATTGCTTCCAAAATATCGTTGTTGCGTGCGGTTGTAGCGCCGAATGTGTCTAAAGAAAAGGGTGTTGTTAATCCGAAAATGTCTGCAAAAGAAAAAATGGGGCGACTGGATGCGGCAATACAAACTTTACAAAGTATAAAGGTAAAAGATATTACTGATTAGTCAGTTTATTTCACTTTAAAACGAAAAAAGGGACGCAACCGCGTCCCTTTGGTGTTTTTAACATTGCATTATGTGAAACGATACTTTGGTAGGAGTTTTCGAGCTCGGTCTTGCTATGTAAGCTCTGTCGGCGCTTCGTTTGTCAATCGCTAACTATGCTTCGGTCACTCGTCCACTAAATTCGCTGCTGCTGCCGCATCATCTCATTAAGTGGTCTTCGCCCGTCGTCAAAAAACAACATTTTGAGGTTGTTTTTTATCCTCCGGCTCCCTCCCCTCGGTCGGTCGTTCGATCACTGTCATTATTTAAAACAAAAAAAACGGGACTTTATCCCGTCTTTTTCGTTTTAACTGGTGGAGCTGAGGAGGATCGAACTCCCGACCTACAGATTGCGAACCTGTCGCTCTCCCAACTGAGCTACAGCCCCAAAAAACAAACACAATTCCTAAAATAACCGCTATAGCTCTTACGCTCATATTCATTCGCGTGTTGCTCGGTCACTCGTTTTGTAAATTCGCCGCGTGTCGCTCACGCTCGCTTGCTCTTTAACAAAACTTCGCCGCTTCAATTAAAAACAACATTGTGAGGTTGTTTTTAATATCGCGCCCAACTGAGCTACAGCCCCATATCTGCAAACTGTTTTTGATATAACAAATTCAAGATTTGAAATCAAGTAAAAAAAGCAGAAATTTTACAAAAACGAACAGATTTAATTTATTTAACAAATACATATATTCTTCTACTAAGGAGAATTAAGATGCTGGTTAACGATAAAATGCAACAAGGCTACATATACGATTACGCTGAACCGACTGGGCAGAATTTTGCTAAAGAATTTACACCGGCTTTGTCTCCGCAACAAATGCTGGAACTAGGCGTTTTTGAAGGACATTATCTGAACGATTGCCAAGCAGAATTTCCATCTCAATGGTTTGAAAACGCACGATTATCTCTGCAACAACCGGATATCAGTGCCAATTATTTCGGTATTAAATCGCGACTGTCTTTGCAAGAATGGCAAAGGTGCAAATGGATTATTGAACCGGATCCGCGCGGTTGGTTTCAGTGGTATTGCCGATATTACATGGGGCGCCGCATTCAAAATGTTGATGCCGTGCAAATCAAGCGCTGGAAATCTTTTAAGCGACACGAGGCGCAAGTTCGATTAAATTGTTTGCCTATGGATTTAGATTGCAGACGACGACAGCGTCAAGCGTTGTTACAATGGGCATACGACCCGTTTTTTTAAGCCATATTCATATAATAAGACCAAAAGTCCGAAGTTAGAACTTCGGACTTTTTCGCACTCCTAAAAATTCTAAACATGGATAATGCCGCGTGCCAAAGCATATATGGCAACCAAAGCCACAAATGCCAAAGCTAAAGCAATACCACATTCATTGTCGGTAAATGCCGGTTTGTCCGGATTATTTTGCTTTTTTGCCCAAACATAGAACGGAATGCCGATAGCCATAAAGATAACTGCCACCAACAAATAGTTCAAACCGGCAGCATAAATCAGCCACAAAGAATAAGCCACCCCCATTAAACCTGAAAATAGGGCTTCCGAGCGGCGCACGTAAACATTGGCCGGATATTCACCGTCTTCGCAAATTTTCCATAAATACGCACAACATGACAAATATGCCGGCAAAACCATAACCCCTGTAATGCTGAGCATAGTGTTCCACGCATTTGAAGAAAAATAAACCACCAACATAAAAATTTGCATCAATGCACTGGTTACCCAAAGCGAAACCGATGGTGCGTCATTATCATTTTCGCGGGCAAACTCTTTCGGAAAAGTACCGTTTTCTGCCGCAGCTTGCGGAATTTGCGCCGTGACAACCGTCCATGCCAACCAGCTTGTCAATACCGAAATCAGTAAGCCGATATTCATAAACCACGCACCCCATTTGCCAACCATTGCTTCCATAATGCCCGCTGTTGACGGATTTTGCACGTTAGCCAATTGTGCTTGGTCCATCACACCATATGGTAAAACCGAAAGCAGAACATAAATAATCAAGCAACCGATAAAGCCCAAAAACGTGGCGCGACCAACTGTCTGTGGCGTTTTGGCGTGTTTAGACATCACCACAGCACCTTCAATACCGATAAACGACCACAATGTGACTAACATGGTGCTTTTGATTTGGGTTGGAATATTACCTAAATCGGCAATAGACTGTTTACCCCAAAAATCGAACTCAAACTTATTGAGATGGAACATAAATATGGTGACCACAATAAACAAAATCAGCGGCACAATTTTTGCAAATGTACCGATGAGGTTGATAAATGTGGCTTGTTTAACACCTCGTAAAACCAAAAAGTTAAAGCCCCAAATTAAGATTGAACCGCCCAAAATAGCCCAAATCGTATTACCACCGGTAAAATATGGTGGGAAAAAGTAGTTAAGCGCATCCATCGTAATCACGGCATATCCGACGTTACCGCAAATCTGACATAGCCAATACGACCAGCCGATAATGAAACCGATAAACGCTCCGAAACCTTCGCGGCTATACATATAAATACCGGCGGTTAAATCCGGTTTGGCGGAAGACAAGATACGAAACGTGTTGGCGATAAAATAAACCCCGATACCGGTGACCAACCACGCTAATATAACCGCACCAACCGAAGCGCCCTGCGCCATATTTTGCGGCAAACTGTAAATTCCGCCGCCAATCATAGAACTGATAACAATGCCGGCCAGTGCCAACACGCCCAAACCGCTGTTCTTTTTGGTTGGGGCTTTTGTCCGTGACGAAGCTGTTGGAGCGGAGGAATTTTTGGTTGTTGTCCATGTGTGTATTGCCATAGCAATTTCCTTTCTTCTAAATCAAAAAAAAATACAGGCAGAAAAACAACGTTCTGCCTGTTGTTTATTATGATACATGCACCGGTTCGGCTGTTTCAAAATTCAAAAAGCCTAAACAAGTCAAGCAATAACCGAACTGTTCGGTAATGTTAAGATAATTGTGGTAAAGCTGGAATTCGCTATGCTTTTCCACGCCGCGAATTTCAAGCTCGTGTTTAAGAGAGCGATTAAGCCACATTTCAGCATGCCCTTGAGCAATTTCATCATTAATATGCGTATCAAAATATTCAACATATTCAGCCGCCCAACCACCAATAAGTTCACCATTTTTGTCTTTTCCCCAACAAATACCTACGCCGGTGGCAATAGCTTTATGATCATCTCGGTTGGCACCGTTGCCGGCCATAATCACTTCTAAAACGGCACCATGCTTAAATTGGTCAACAACTTTATCTACCGGATAAATATGTCCGTAGACTTCTTTCGGTAAAACAGAAGTGTATGGCACAACATTAAAATTCTCAATTTTTGCTTGTAATAAAGCCGAATCGTAGCAAAAAGTTTCAAAAGGTTGTGGCGGAATGCCTTCATTGGCTTGTCCCGCACCTTTGGTCACAAAAGCCAAAGTTGGATAGCGAACGCCATAAGTCATCATTTTTCTCCTTAAAAATTAATACAAATGTTCGCCTTTTAGATATGTTGTAATTGACAGATTTAAATAAAACTTTGGAATATATCGGCAAATGGTGTTACCCATAAAACCCCAATATAATAATATTATAAGTTCAAATTTTTTAGCACTGACTATTGTCAAAATATCTTGCATTTTACGCATTATCTGTTATATTGCCTTCCAGACAGTGTTTCTAATGCTGTTTAGCACCAAGTGCGAAGGTTGTAAGAAGCCTTTTGTAGTTCACGGCATGTTCTGCCGAATGTTTATCGCTAACGTCAACAATAAGCGATAGATATTGATGAACCCGACATAGGTCGGGGAGCTCTTTGCGTATATATAAAGGCACAGAGAATCATTTTGAACTACATGATTTCTTAACTGCCCGACCACTTCTTGCGAAGCGGTCTTTTTTTATGCAAATGTAGAAGATAAGCTTAAAAAGATTACAAGCCTTGCGGCTCAGAAACAACGCAAGGCTTTGCTTTTTTCAGATGCTCTATTTTGGGAAAAGCGTTGGAGCTACTGTTTCCAGTTCCGATAAAATAGTACCAATATCTTGCTTGGCAGAAATGACGGCATTTGCACAATAAAAATTTTGCATCTTGGCATCAAAACGGCAATACGGCGTCACAAAATATTTGCCATAAACAACACTGTCATCAATTTGCAAATCTATATTTTCGGCTCGGCAATATTTTGCTTTGGCACCATCCCACAATTCATCATTTACCCTAAACGAGCCATCGGCGAAAAATTGCGTTTTTTCATTAACTTCAGGCTCGTCGATAATACACCATAACTTGTGATACGGGAACTCAAGCCGATTTAGATAGGTTTCAATATATGCTCTCGGTCCGCCACTGATAATATATACCTCACTTCCCTGCTCTATTGCTTTAACCGCCAACTGCTTAAATAAATCCGGTGCTTTACTGACAACTCCGTGAAAATCAATCCCGATTTTTTTAAATGCCATTACCATCACCAAAGTTTTTATTATACCATTCCTTCATAGAATTAGGGCTCAAAATAGACAATGAATTGATATCGATATCCGGTTCATTTGCTGAACCTTCAATTTTATAATCGGCGGCAAAAATCGTCCCATCTTTACCGGAAAGCAAATCCCCCACCACCGGAATTTTGCCTAAAAATCGGTTCAAGCTGTATGCGGGTGCAATAACGCCGTGCATCATAATATCATCGGTTGCTCGATTATAAGTTCCAATGGTGGTCAACCCCACCACGTTTCCTTCGGCCTTGGCATGATTAAGCTTAAGCGTTTTGTATTGATATTCAAACGGTGCGCTGAAGTGCGTGAACATCAAACCGTCACCTTTAAGCAAATCCAGCATACCGGTAAAAGATGCAACCGTCAACAGCTTTGCCATTACCGGCGCATTTTGAATACTGAAATCGCGCACAATGGCATGCCCGATAAACTTTTTATCAGCCCCACGACGTGCCTCAATTTTCATAGTACCGCCCACCATATTATCATATAGACGCAAAACCTTGAGCGTACTACCGGCATTGTTGGTTTCAATAGATAAATAGTGCTCTTTATTTTCCCGCGGTGTATAGTTCAAATTAAGCTTAATAGATTTATCAATACCATAGTTACCGACAATATGTGCCTCCTCCAAACCTACCCCATGACGTAACTTAACACTGCCGGCAAAATTTTGAATCGGAGTTTGATTGTTTGTCCATAAACTGTTGACCGTCATAAAAATATCGGTATTATTCACTTTTTCCAAGCCATCATCTTCGTTTTCTGCCACAACCGGTTTGTTCTTATTGATGTTGTTTTTTTGCTCGGTTTTATCAAACAGCTCAATTAAATCAAAACTTGTTCCTGAAATTTCTACCTTGATATCAGCTAAATCTTTATCTGCCAAGCTGATTTTGGCTCTGGCTGAAGTTTTCGGTCCTTTAATTTGCTTAATGTCAACTGTTTTAACGCGTCCGCTACCATACATTGTTGCCGCTCCGCTGATGGAAAATCCGGGCTTTATCAAATTAAATTGCGATAGAGCTACAATTTTGCCTTTTTTAAGCTGTAATTTTGCATTTGCTTCAGCCGGCTGTCCTAAGGCTTTAACAAACCCTAAATAAGCATAGTCCATTTTTGTATGTTGTAAATCTGCTTGTACGGCAACATCAATTATATTATCTTTTTTAACCACCACATCTGCCTCAATATCGGCAAACCCCTCCATGTTCGGCGCGCGCAATACTACCCAATCAATCCCCAATTCTTTCTTCACGGCATCATCTAAGCGGAAGGCTATACGGCACTTGCTTTGGTAGTTTTTGTCGGCAAAATCTTCATTTATTTCCAAATGCACGGGTATTTTGTTAAAATCGCCATCTGCCACAAAAGACCACCCTTTTGAAGACACTTTCAAATCGGCTTCTTGAGCGCTTATCTTATGATTTTTCACCAATTTTTCACTACTGATATCATGTAATTTAGCATCAACATTAACTTTAATATCTTTGCTGTCCAGATCTTGTTTCAATTCAAAATCAAGCTTCAGTTTTGCATCAACTTTTCCGCTGATATCTGTCGGTTTTATCCCCATGTCCGAGGTAATTTTGAGCGGCTCGTGGTCTATCAATTTCAAAGCATCACTCACATCTGAATTGCCAACTAAATCAATCGAAATAAAATTATCTTCTTTGTTCAAATCATAAATATTCACACGTCCGCCGGTAATAATCACGCCTTCGCTCACCCCTTTATCAATGGCTATATCAATATTGCGATGCGTAAATTTTGCCGTTCCGTAAATATGATTAACCTGTGGCATACCTTCTAAATAGTTCAAGTCACCATCGCTTAAATATGCCGTTCCGTTGAGCGAAAGCAATCCCCACGAATCTGCCTTTTTATCATACCCGAAATCAAATACAAATTTTCCCTTTTGCGCCATACCGCCGGTCAGCCCGTCTTTACACCATTCCCAAGCAGGTTCGGCCAAATAACGCGGCCAAAAATGCGATAATTCCGTTAGCGGAAACGTTGGCACTTCAACCTCTAAACGCAACGCCGTATCTTTTAACGAATTTTCCAAAAAATAAGTTTCTAATCCACTGGTTTTTAGGGTAATCTGAGCCTGTTGTCCCCCCATTTTCAATTCCGATGTTTTCAGTTCTATCTCATCCATACCGCCGCTGATTTGTCCGGCAAGCGCCATTTCTTCAACCGCGTAATTATATTTCTCATCACCGTTAAAAGAAATATATCCGTTACCGCAATCCAGCTCGAATGCCACTTTTTCAACCGCGCTGTTCAAATACGCCATCGCTTCCGCGGGATTTTGTAACATATCGCTTAAATTGATTGTTGTGTTAATTTTTCCGTTAACCGGCACTTCAATACTCATCATGGAAAACACGTTGTCTTCCGTTGTTTCATTAAATGTTGAAATCAAATCCGATAATATCAAATCCGAAAAATAGAACTCAATATCCAACCTATCCGCATTGGCATGATATTCGCCTTCAAAACCGGCAGATGCAATCTTATCGTTGATATTGATGAGCGCATTGGCATTAATTTTCATATTGATAAAATTGCGGTTAAATTCAAAACTTAAATCTGAAAGTATCCATTGTCTATCCAACTCAACTTCATATAATTCCACTTCGGCATCACTAATGCTGATATTATTAACATAACTTTCCGGATAAATTTTTTCCGGCGAATTATAGTTACTCAAAAACTCTCTTAACTTTTCAACGTAAAACTGCAGTTTTTTCTTGTTCACTTCATTAACGTGTTCTTCTTCCACCCCATAAGTGGCAAAAATACTTACTGTCGGACTTTTAATACTCACATCACTCGGTGCAATAATCCCCTTCAAGAGCGCTCGCAAACTGAATGATAGATATAATTTAGGCGCCGTCACCGACAAACTGTCATCTTTTTTGTGCAAACTGATGTCTCTCGCCGTAATACGAATCGGCTGAATGGAACGCACCAGTTCAATATTAACATCGCCAATATCCACCGTGTAGTCATTTTCGTCATAATTGAGCGCCTGAACAATATACGGTTTCAAATACGGTACCGAAATCGGCCCGCGATAAAGCATCCACATAAACAGCAACATAACCACCAATAACCCAAAACCAAAATAGTTTAAGGTTCGGCGTAAAAAATATATTTGTGCAGATGTTTTTTTCATAAATCTATTCTTCTTCGCCTTTCACCTTTTGAGCCAGCGCCGCCGATAAAAACAGGTCTATATCACCGTCTAAAACTGCTTTACAATCTGCCGTTTCGGCATCGGTACGCAAGTCTTTAACCAAGCGATATGGTTGTAAAACATACGAGCGAATCTGATATCCCCAACCATTATCGCCCTGATTGTCACGCGCCGCCTGTGCCGCATCGGCCTTTTTCTGCATTTCTAATTCATACAAACGTGCCCGCAACATTTTCCAACAATTATCACGGTTTTGAAATTGCGACCGCTGTGTCTGGCTTGAAACAACAATACCGGTCGGAAGGTGTGTAATCCGCACCGCCGAATCGGTTTTGTTAATGTGTTGTCCACCAGCACCGCTTGCCCGATATGTGTCAATCCGACAATCCGCCGGATTGATGTCTATTTGAATGTTGTCATCAATTACCGGATAAACGCCGATAGAGGCAAAACTGGTGTGCCGCCGCGCATTACTGTCAAACGGCGAAATCCGCACCAAACGATG
>OMQE01000160.1 GCA_900313155.1 uncultured Rhodospirillaceae bacterium
CCTGTCCTGTCTGAGATGATTGTTCTGCTTTCTTGGCGGCTTCGGAATAAGTTTTAATTGTGTCTTCATCTACTATTTTTATGGCTTCGGCATTAGCTTGAACATCCACATTATTCGCCGCAATTTTAGCATCTTTTATGGTAATGGAAGATGCATCCGAAGACAAAGATGACTTTTCATACGTCTTATCAATAGAATATTTTACTTCTTTACTACCTTCTTTATCTCCGGTTTTAATCTCCTCTTTGGTTTCTTTTTTCAGCATTAAACCGGTATTTATTTCGGTCGTTGTCTTGTATTTTTTACCATTTTCTTCCGAAGTTTTAACGGTGGTAATTACTTCTTCGTTTGCTTTGTTGGTCACTAATGAGATTTTACCGTTTTTCAAATTAAAATCCGTTGCATTTTCAATATTTTTATTTACCAACGAATTAAACAAAGTATCAGCATCTGCCGCTTTTGTAAGCACTTTTTGGTCCTGCACGCCGGCAAAAACAGCGGCACTGCCTTCGCCTGATTCATTTTTTTGAACCTTAATCTGACGGCCATATACATTAACCGCATCTTTAGCAAAAATTTTACCGTTAATTTCTATCGTTCCGGACGAATTTCTGATAAGACTTCTATAATTTTCGTGTTCCATATCAAATTCAACGTCTTTAATATTTGCACCATAGCCTTTTTTGAAAGCATCATACGCATTTTTGGACGGTGCCATCATTGTCAATGAGCCAACATTCAAAACACCGGAAGCCCCTACCACAATACCATTCGGAGAAACAAAAATTGCATGTCCGTTATAGAACGCATCACCTCTAACCGTGTTGATAATACCGTTAATATCTACCTTATTATCAACCAAGTTCACAAATTTGCCGTATTCCTGAGCATCTTTTTTGAATTGCAGATTCGCAATATCCCCTTCACTTAATTCAAACTTTTCATACTGTCTAAAGCCTGTATTTCCGGAAATTTTATCCGCCGATATATCGTAAACACCATTATTTCCGGTCACTCCGGAAATTTCCGTTGCAAGAGCCGGTACCACATTCATAAACATCATACTGTATGCCGTAATATACGACACCACAATGCGGAATATGGAAGGTTTTTTCATTCTATAAGTATCATTAACAGTTTTTTTAATGCATTTTTTGCTCATTTTTTCATTCCATGCAAATATTATTAAGACTTTTGAAGCCGGACAAAACTCGACCTCAGACCATGTTATAATTTTATTCTAACAAAATCAATATATTTTTTTAACTTTTTTTTAACTTTTTCGTTGATTTTTTTGCGGTTTACGTGTAAAATACTCTATGTTTTTAACGCAAAACTAATCGGAACATCACATGAAAAAGACCAAATTATCCGCCATTATTTTAGTATTAATCGCCGCTGTTATTACTCCGGCATCTGCACAAACAGCTCCGGCTATGATTATTCCGCAACTCGGAACTGTGCAACAACAAGATATTGATAGTGCCAAGCGCATAGAAATGGAACGCCGCGGTATCCGTGATTATGAAAACTTGCAATCCGGTCAGAAACAAAAAGCTAAAAGAACCTCTGTTAGAGAAAAAAAGGAGGTAATCAAGGCAAAACCATCGGAATATAAAACCAAAGGTGTATATGTTGAAAGGTTTGTTTTTGATGCAAGCGATATTTTAACGCCTGAAGAAATAAGTTCAATTACCACTGACTATGAACAAAGTAACCTAATGTTCGATGATATTAAAGAAATGATAAGTCGTATCAATGAGTTGTATCTTGATAAAGGTTTTGTAACAGCACGCGCTTATCTACCTGAACAAACCATAGATAATGATACTATTAAAATCGGTCTGTTTGAAGGTAAAGTTGGCAAAGTTGATATTAATGGTAATCGCTGGACTCATGATTCGCATATCCGAAAACGCTTAGATATGAATGAAGGTGAAGCTTTCAATATTCAAAAGCTTGAAGAAAGTATGATGATTTATAACCGTTATAACGATAGTATCGAAATTAAAGGTAATTTGAAAGCAGGTGAAACAGCCGGAACTACCGACATTGATATAGAGGTAAAAGAAAAAAGTCCATATCACCTGATAGCGGTTGCTGATAATGCCGGACGTAAGACCATTGGCAAAAACCGTGCAGGGTTAATCGCTTCGCACGATAGTTTGTTCGGATATCGCGATAGATTGTCTGCAGGTATTTATGCCAACCGCTATTCAAAAACTCCTTTTATCGACTATAATATTCCGGTTAATGCCAAAGATGGTCGTATCGGTGTTTCTTTTTCACACAACAAAGCAGAAATTGGGCATGGTGACTACCGTGACTTCAATATTGAGAGCCGTTCGCAAAACTACTCTATTTATTACACTCAACCAATTATTCGTGAATTGTATAAAGAATTGAGCAGTACAACGTCCTTTACGTATAAGCGCGCAATTACCAGCTTTGATGGCTACGATTTGTATGAAGATAAAATTCCCGAATTAAAAACCGGCTTGAACTTCCGTTACGATACTGAACGCGGAATTTGGTACTTATCACAAAACGTATCTTACGCTGCACCATGGTTTCAAAGTCGTATTGACTATTGGAAGTTTGAAGGAAGTGTTTTGCGTTTGCATAATTTCGGACACCGTATTTTAGGGCAGTTCCGCGGTAATTATCAATATATTCCGCAAAAAGTTATTCCGTTTGCTGACCAAATGTCTGCCGGCGGTTTCGGTACGGTTAGAGGATATTCACAAGGTCTGTTAACAGCGAAATCCGGATACCAACTCGGCGCAGAAATATATTTTCCAATTGCACCGGAAACATTTTATATTGATTGTAAACCATATCGCACCGATGAATATGTTCGTCCGTTTGTCTTTACCGATTATGCAGCATTGTATCCTTATAAAGGTTCCGGCAATGGCGCAGAAGGATTTAATAACAGCGATATTCTCCTTTCTGCCGGTGCTGGTCTGCGTATTCAACTTCCATATAATATAGTTGCAAAAGTTGCTTATGGTGTACCACTTCGTCATAATAAATATGAAACCCATCATGGCGGAGCTTGGAGCTTTGAACTGAGCTTTGCTCCTGATTTTAATAAGTTTTTTGAATAAAACTTTAACATGAAATTCTACCAGCTTACGCCGGTGGAATTTCATGAGATAAAGCTATAAACTTTCCAAAACTTCATGTCTAGCCGTAGTTTTTCTATTACAAAAATAAAGGATAACTAACCATCCTCTTTTTTAGGCACGACTTGTTATGGGGCGAATATAATTATACATTCCTTTCTGCTTCAAAAAACGATAAAGAGAATATGAACTTACTCCTAAAAAACGGGCAATTCTTAATTTAGGCATACCTCGACGCAACAATTTAACAACTACTTGTTCCTTGCCGTCCATCACATGTTTTTTATTTCGACTTCCGGTCTTTCGTCCCAATTTCTGCCCGCCTGCTTTCAAACGTGCTAAGGCTTCTTTTGTTCGTTGCGAAATTAAGTTTCGCTCAATTTCTGCCGAAAGCGAAAAAGCAAAAGCCAAAACTTTGCTCTGAATATCTGTGCCCAAACGATAATTATCTTTAATTGTCCAAACTTGGACTTCTTTTTGCATACACAAATTCAAAATTGTCATCACCTGAAATAAATTACGCCCCAAACGTGACATTTCAGTACAAATCAGCACATCATCAGGTTTCAAATGCTTAAGCAAACGTCCTAACTTTCGTTTATTCGGATCTTTTGTGCCACTGATTTTTTCGGTAATCCAAAAATCTACTTGCAAATTTTCCCGCTGTGCGAAATTATTGATTTCAAACTCCTGATTTTCTAAAGTCTGTTTATCTGTAGACACTCTTATATAAGCGTATATCATTTTTTCTCCTTTAATAAAAAAATTGATTAAAAACGCTATATTTTGCCGTGCCTGAGATTTTTTTTAAAGAAATAATTGTAAAAAATTCTTTTCAATTCTCTCCATACATTAAAGATTTTGACTATTGAAAATCTATATATTCTTTCAATATATCATAAGCTTTACTTGCAGAAAAATGTCTACCTATCCACCGCTCAGAAGACTCTGATTTTTTGTTCAAAAAATTATCATCTTTATACCTTTTTATAACATAATTTGCAAACTCTTCCGCTGTATGACATACATCAATAATTTGATTTTCATTATTTATCCCTTCAATACCTATATCAGTTGTTATAACCGGAACTTTATGATACACTGCCTCTATGATTTTCCCTTTAACTCCTGCTCCACTTCGCAACGGCACAACAACCAATTTTATATTTTGATAATACCTATCCAGCTCCTCATCTGAAACAAAACCGGTTACAATAACATCGTCAGATTGCAAAGCCACAACTTCTTCTGTTGGCTTAGAACCTACCAAATAAATTTTCAAATCTGGTATCTTTTTCTTAATTTCTGGAAAAATGTTTTTCACAAACCACACAGCAGCATCCACATTCGGTGCATGTTGAAACCCCGCAACAAACATAATATTATGTCTTTGAGATGCTTGATATATATTTTTTTTCATATTATTCACATCTAATATATACAATGGTATTTGTACAACATTAATGTGTTTATTTTCTTTCCTTATTATATTGACTTCGTCATTTGAAAAAGAACAAACAACATCCATCTTAGCAAAAATCTTAAATTCATTTTCTTTTTCAACAGGTAATAATTTTTCTGCTTCCTTTATATTTTCTAGCCGTCTACATCTATACTGGCGTAA
>OMQE01000144.1 GCA_900313155.1 uncultured Rhodospirillaceae bacterium
AAACCAAAGTAATTTCCTGATGAATTAAGGATAACAGATTCGGGCAATTTAAAGCAAAAATAAAATCCGCAATTTATAGCGAAAATACTTCCACCGACATTATGCGTTGGGATTTTGGTGTAATGGGTGCCAAGGCATATGTTCTTCAGCTTTCTGAAAATGTAAGAAGATCTTTAGAATACAAACTGAATAATGGTGAAGTAATAGGACCAGCACCTTGTGGATATGAGAATTATATAAATGAATACGGGAAACATTCTATTCGGAAAAAAGAACCAGAGGCAACTTATCTCAAGAATTTGTTTGAATTATATTCCATTGGTAGTACATCCATCCACCAGTTAACTAAAATGGCTAATGATTATGGTATCAGAAGTAGAATGGGTAACAAACTTGGTGTTACGTCAATGATTGTAATATTAGATAATCCATTCTACTATGGGGAAATGCTTGCAAAAGGGCGATTACACCGACATATCTACGATCCGTTAATTACAAAAGAACTTTGGGATGCTTGCCAAGAACAACGGAAACTTCAAACAACGAAACCATTCAAACAAGGAGAAATACCTTTTCTTTACAGGGGAATCTTTACGGATCATTACAAACAAAAGATATGTTCCTGCGAGATCAAAAAGAAGAAGTTTGTATATGTGGTATGTTACAAAGAAAATGGAACACGAATTTATATACCTGAATATGTTATTGACAAGCAAGTTGAAGATATTTTAGATGATGTAGCTGTACCTGAACAAACTATTTCTGATTTTAAGGAATACATTAAATCAAGTAAACAAGCGGAATTGGATTATCAAAGATCCGAATTAGAACGAATAGATGCTAAGCTAAAGAAAATCGACCAGCGTATGACGGCACTGTTTAATATGCGTTTAGACCAAGAAATAACCAAAGAAGAGTATGAAACCAAACGTGATGAGTATAAACTTGAAAGATCTTGACTGGAATTACTGAGAAACGCCCATCACTTAGCAGATGACGGATTTAATGAGACAGTTTTAAATATGTTTGACCTGTTAACATCTGCAAAGGGCGTATTCAAATCAAATACCAGCGTTCAAAACAAACAATTACTGCTGCATTTCATATTTGAGAAATTGGAACTGAAAGAAGGTGTCATCAGTTATAAGCTGAAATCTCCATTCTGCTATACCAAAGTAGATAGTTCGATGTCCAGTATGTCTCCTGTATCAGCAAAAAGCGCCAAAAATTGGGAACTCATTGAAAATACAGAATTAAGTGGCAAATCTACGACAATTTCTGGTAATCTTGATGAAGATGTTTGGGAACCGTGTGGAAGCGTTGAAAACAAAGGGCTCTCGGCGTGTTGCGAGAACCCTGTACAGTATGGCTGCTTCACCTTAGACAGTGCGCGCGCTAAAGCACTGCGCATCTTTCGCTTAACAGCTCAAGACCTCAGATGGCTACCGCCACTGAGTCATCGCCACCGGCAATGTTTCGCCGGTGACTCTCCGAACCACTTGGTTCTTCACCTCAAGTAAATCAGCCAACAAAAAAAGCCACCGCAAGGGTGGCTTTTTTTATTGGCTGCTTCACCTGGACTCGAACCAAGATTGACGGAGTCAGAATCCGCTGTCCTACCATTAGACGATGAAGCATTCATCTGTGCCTTGTATAGGGCAAAAAAATATGCTTGTCAATGAAATTTATGAAAAAGGCTAATAAAAAATCCGCGGGAGAAATCTCCGGCGGACATAAGCTAGATGTTAGGCCAAAATACAATCCCATCTTCAACCAATGAGTATGTAAACATACCTATTGGTGTTCGATGATGAATCTTCTCGTCATCATATAGCACCAACAACACAACACCAAAATCAAAACGACTCCATTCCAAACGCAAGTGCACAGGATTTAACGTTTGCAATTTACACATTATCAGTTTCGGATAGCCGTTCACACGGATAAAAAGCGTGTCTTGACGTTGTTCGTAAGCACAAATTTCGCAACTATCGGAAACCTCAAACGTTTTAGTGGCGGCCACGCTTGTAACCGACACAAGGCAACACAAAATTGCCCATAAAATAATTCTTTTCATATCCTAATAATTAAAATTTATTACATATTTATACGCTGTTTTTCATCTTGTCAAGAAAATGCGTCTTGGGGCATTTTTGTAAATACTTCTTCACTTTTGCAAAATCTGTGCTACATTAAACCGGTGGGAGGAGCTATGAATCAAAAATCTTTTATTAAAAATTTGCTACGGTTTATTTTTCGGCATCAAATTCGTTCAAAGGTGAAAGCTCTGACGCCGCATGAGGCTGTTGTTTTGCAAAAAGAATATGTGGCTCAAAAGTGCGATATTGAAGCGCCATATACCGAACCGTATGTTGTTTTGGCGCAACAGCTGTTTGATTCTAAAACGGAAGTTTTTCGCGCCGCCGCATATTATTTGGAACAAATTGCGTTGAATAAGCCAGATGCAGCCACGCCTATTTTGGCGGTGTTACAAAATTATGCTAACAAGAATTCTCGTTCAGAAGAAGATAAGAAACTGCTTAATGAGGCAATAGAGTCCATCCGAGGAAAATATAATCTATAAAAATTAAACTAAAAAAGTGATTTCAACTTGACATATCCTTTGATAAGAGATATATTGCAACTTGCAATGGAAAAATAAAAAAATTGCAATATAATATGTTATTTAACTTAAGGAGAATATAAATGTCTACTGGAACTGTAAAATGGTTTAATACCCGTAAAGGCTATGGCTTTATTCAACCTTCTAACGGCGGAAAAGATGTGTTTGTTCATATTACAAAATTGGAAGAAAAGGGGATTCGCCATTTGAACGAAGGGCAATTGGTCAGCTACGAAACGTATGATGACCGCGGGCGTATTGCAGCCGGAAGTATTGTGCTTTTATAGAAATTTGCGCTTCAAATTTTTGAACTTTCAGGACTATTGACGCCGCCGAAACCGACGGTGTTTTTTATTGCAAAACAGATAATAAAAAACAGCCGAGATTCTCACGAATGTCGGCTGTCTGAATTTTAGTAGTAATTTTTTGCGAGAGGTAGTATTTGATGATTTTTTATGAACCTCCCGCAACTTGCGCGGCTATGAACCTGGGCTTGTCACAGCGGCGCCTAAAGGCTGTTAGAGTTTGTCAGTTAGCCTATTTCCCTGCGCAGTCTCTGCAAGGTGCTCTTTTCAGAAGCGGTTAATGGACGTTTCTCCATAGTTCTCTCGAGTACCTGAAGCAGATGTAACTGCATTACTGTTGCTTGTTTTTTTGCCATAATTTTTAATTTTAAATTGTTTATAATAATGTTAATTCTGTCTAAAATTAACACATAAAAGATTATTTGTCAATATGCAATTTTAATTTTATTTATGAAAAAATGACTTCATGCACGAAATGCGCGGCTTTTAATATAGAGGAAGGTTATAGTTTGCCAATACTTAGTCTAAACTTTTTCGATTCCGTGCAGATATTGAGTCTAGGA
>OMQE01000187.1 GCA_900313155.1 uncultured Rhodospirillaceae bacterium
AGATTGGATTGGAAACCTGCCGCAATCGCAAGTTGGGAATCGGCGGAGATTTTCTCTGCGGCTATGGTAAAGCCGGCGGAGATGTCTTTTGGTTTGATGACATAACCACCGATACGGCACCTAAATCATCAGCACCGTATAATGCTTGGACTTTCAAGTATGGCGGACAGATTTGGGTAAAAACCGGATTATTGGGAAATTCATTTAAGAGCAACACTGATATTCTGTTGTTTGCACGATTGATTTCCAATAAAGACCCACATATGGTGGACGGAGAAATGTCTAAAATCCACTTTAATTTGTGGAGAACGGAAACTTGGAGTTTCGGTGTAATTCTTCGCTATCGAATGTAATAAAAAAGCGTTTCTCTTGATTGAGGAACGCTTTTTTTGTTTGTTATGCGCTGTAATTATTTGTATTGAGCGAGATGCTCCAATAACGCTCTCTTTTCATCAACCCCTTTCTGAGCTTTACCTAAAAGCATTTCATAACGCTCCGGATTGCTCTTGTTAACAACTTGGAAACGGGTTTCGCTTGCCATAAATTCCGCCAAAGGTTTGCTTGGAGCTTTAGAATCAAGCGTCAGTGGAGCCTGACCTGCCTTCATATTTTCCGGATTATAGCGATAAAGCGGCCAAGAACCGGTTTCTACCGCATTCTTTTGGTGGCTCAAACCTTCTGCCATATTCAAACCTTGGTTAATGCATGGACAATAAGCAATAATAATGGACGGACCATCATAAGCCTCAGCCTCGTTAAATGCCTTAATCACTTGCATGTCATTAGCACCCATAGCCACTTGTGCCACATAAACGTTGCCGTAAGACATCGCAATCATACCCAAATCTTTCTTCGGCAACTCTTTACCGGCAGTAGCAAATTTGGCAGATGCCCCCATTGGCGTTGCTTTAGACTGCTGACCACCGGTGTTTGAATATACGCCGGTATCAACGACCAAAATATTAACGTTACGACCGCTGGCAATAGCGTGGTCAACACCGCCGAAACCAATATCATAAGCCCAACCGTCACCACCTATAATCCAAACAGATTTCTTAATCAAATAGTCAGCAACTTCGTTCAAGTGCTTGGCTTCATCACTATCTATATTTGCCAGTTTAGCGCGTAATGCTGCCACATTATCACGTTGAGCGTCAATTTCAATATCGTTGCTTTGCGGATTATTCAAAATCTTATCGGCAATATCACCCAACTGATCTTTCAGACCTTCAAGCAAAGATTTTGCCATTTGCGTACCGTGGTCAATAGAAATGCGCATGCCTAACCCAAATTCGGCATTGTCTTCAAACAGCGAGTTTGCCCACGCCGGACCATGTCCTTTTTCGTCTTTACAATAAGGCGTTGTCGGCAAGTTTCCTGAATAAATTGACGAACAACCGGTGGCATTAGCAACAACCATACGGTCACCAAACAACTGAGTCAGCAACTTAATATAGGCTGTTTCGCCGCAACCGGCACAAGCACCGGAATATTCAAACAACGGCTGAATGAGCTGTGTTGTCTTCGGCAAGTTCTTCGCAACATCTGTACGTTTAACATACGGCAATGTTTCAAAGAACTTCCAATTAGCTTTTTCCGCCTCTAGATGATTTTCGATATGATCCATATTGATAGCATGTAATTCCGGATTTTCCTTATTTTTCGCCGGACAAGCCGTAACGCACACACCACAACCGGTACAATCTTCCGGAGAAATTTGCAAAATAAACTGCTTACCGGCAAATTCTTTACCTTTATAATCAGCACGTTTCAAAGTTGCCGGAGCATTTGCCAATTCATCAGAATCAGCCACTTTCATACGGATAACGCCATGCGGACAAACAATTGAACATTTACCACACTGAATACATGTATTCGGGTCCCAAACCGGTACCTCTGTTGCAATGCAACGTTTTTCAAATTGTGTGGTTGCTGTCGGCCATGTACCATCAACAACTTCTTGTAATTCCGAAGTTTTAACACTATCACCCTTGTCGGCAATCAATTTAGCTGTCAACCCCTGAACAAATTCAGGCGCATTTGCCGGAACCGGAGCCAAACGATGGAACGTTGATGTAACATGATCCGGATAGTTAACTTCAAACAAATGAGCCAAAGAAGCATCAACTGCAGCATAGTTCTTTTGAACAACAGCATCACCTTTTTTAGAATAGGTCTTTTTAATAGCCGCTTTAATTTGTGCAATGGCTTCATCTTTCGGCAAAATGTTTGAAATTGCAAAGAAGCAGGTCTGCATCACGGTGTTAATACGTTGTCCCATACCGGTTGCACGTGCAACTTCCACAGCGTTAATGGTGTAGAATTTGAGATGTTTTGCTAAAATTTGTTCTTGTACTTCAATCGGTAGCTGGTTCCAAACTTCATCCGCCTTATATGGCGCATTTAATAAGAACGTTGCTCCATCTTTGGCAATATGCAAAATATCCACTTTTTTCATAAATTGGAATTGGTGACAAGCCACAAAATCAGCCTGATTAATCAAATAAGCC
>OMQE01000053.1 GCA_900313155.1 uncultured Rhodospirillaceae bacterium
ACATGTTTCATCTTAAAAATCCAAATCTGCGTAGTGTTTTGACGGATAAATGCCTTTGATGCGGTCATTCAAAATATCTTTAAAGCTCGGACGCGACTTGATTTTTGAATACCACAGCTTGGCATTTTTATAGTCTTCCCAAGGCACATCGCCTAGATAATCAATAATTGAAAGCTGGGCGGCTGCACTGATATCGGCCATAGAAAGTTCGGCGCCGGCTAAGTAGTTGTTGCGCTCAACCAGCCAATCAATATATTCCAGATGGAAGCGCAGGTTATTGATACCGGCTTTAATGCGTTTAGATTCCGGAGGTTGTCGCAAAACAAAACGCTTATAAATTTTTTCACCGGCAATATATTGATAAACATCACGATAAAACTTGTTATCAAACCAGTCTACCAAACGGCGCACTTCGGCACGTTCTTTGTTGTTGCCCTGAATGAGGCGGTTTTGGGTGTATGTTTCTTCCAAAAATTCCGTAATGGCATAGTTGCCGGCAATAATGTTTCCGTCATAAATAAAAATCGGGAGTTCTCCGGCCGGATTGATTTTCATAATGTCTTTTGAAAGATTCCACGGATTTTCTTCTTTTAAAACGAACAGCATTCGTTTTTCCGCCATTAAAACACGAATTTTACGACATTGCGGCAAAATACTGTTATGCACTAAAAGAACCATTTTACCCTCCTATTCCTTCTAAAACTTCATCAAAAGTTTTTTGTTTTTGCTGTTGCTCAATAATATGTCCGCGCGGTTTTTCTTCTACCTGTTGTGTGCCGGAATCTTCTTTTTGTTGCGGTTTTTGAGCAAACGACGGTGGTACAATTCCGGCATTTCGAGCCAGTTCATCTTCAACCATATGTAAAATTTCGGCCTTTACTTCTCTTCCGAATTCCGGATTTTCAAAAGCTTCTTCCAAGGCCTTTTTGTAGAGCGAAAATTTAGGTGTTGTTTTAGAAAGCGCCACAAACACCGGAATTTTGAACAATGGTTCTTTAGAGTAGCTCAAAAACGGGTCAAGGCCATAGCGACTGGCCATAATTCTATTGTAATAAAGTCCGCCCAAAATGTAGTCAGCTTGTTCGGTGAACAATTTTTCGTATGCCTCAATCGGAGTGGCGACGTGTTCAACATTAAGCTCTTTGATTTTTCGGGTGCTGAAGTCATCAAAAAATTCGCTGTCAACCACAATACCGCGCAAATCTTTGAGCGATTCTCTGTTTTTTATTTTATCTAAATTATCCGGTAACGAAATAATGTGTATCGGGTTAGAAACCACAGCCGGATAAATCAGTTGCAAGGTGTCAAATTTTTTGGTATGGGCATAAGCACCGATAAACACATTGAACTCGCCGGCTCGTGCCTGAAAAACCAGGTTATCCAAATTTATTCGGTCAAAAATATTAAACGTGATCGGTTCCCATTTAACGGAGTGATTTTGCAATGTATTGAGTAAAGGTTTGAGAAAAGCGCCGCGAAGCACGCGTGCACCATAGGCATCTCCTTCAACATAGTCGGAAAACGGTGCAAAATTATCTAAACCGACAATCGTCAGTTCATCATTCATGTAGTCAATTTTTTTGACCATGGTATTATGTTGTGCCAACGCAATCGTTGCCACATTAACCGATAATACCACAAAAAATATCCATAAAATGCTTTTCTTTTTCATCTTCAGATACCACCTTTTGTTGCCATTATAAATAAATTGTGTTAAAAAGATTTTAATTCTTTGCTATAAAAACAATAGTTTTGTATCATTATATAAAATAAATTACAAAAGCACATGATGATAAATATAGATAAAAATTTGTTTTTACAATACGCTCATAACATAATTGCCGTGACATCAGGCATTGGCAGTGTTGGTAAAACATGGCTGGCGACAACGCTAGCACAAGCACTGAACGTGCAAAAACGCAGTGTGTTGCTGTTTGATGCAGGCGGTGGATTGTCGGGGATTGATTTTCAACTGGGTTTGGCAGAGCGGCAAACACTTGACGATGTATTAAAAGGTCAAATGACTTTTAATCAGGCCATTACCCACATTAACAAACGCCGGTTTGACGCTCTGATTGCATCTGCGGGAAGCGATTTGTTGGAAAATTTACCGGAAGGTCAACTTCAAATTTTGCGTGACTATTTAATGATAACCGCTCAAAATTATGATTATGTTATTGTCGATTTGCCGCCGTCTGAAAAGGTTATCAAACATCTGATGCCTTTGCACACCAAAAAAATTTTGGTTTGTACCGGCGAGCCGTCTGATTTAGTGAATGCTTACCGCTTTTTGCAGCATACAGACATTCATTCAGACCATGCTGCGTTACAAATTGTTATCAACTATGCACAGTCGTATGAGGATGGGTTGAGGGCTTATAATACCTTGCGTCATGCTTGCGAACAATATGTTGAATGGAAACCGCGTTTTTTGGGTGTTGTTCGCCGCGATACGCGTGTGCGCGATGCCATTCGCAATCATGTGCTGTTGCTTAATCGTTATCCGAATTCGGAAGCCGCCGAAGATGTGATGCGTATTGCCGCCAAAATAATTAACGGAGAACCATTAAATGAAAACGTCAGTTGATGCTTTAGGATATTATCGGATATTAACTGCGACGCCAACAGATGATACCGCAACAATAAAGCGCAAATATTATGAACAAGCCAAATTTTGGCATCCGGACCACAATGAGGCACCGAATGCTTTAGAGATGTTTCAAAAAGTATCGGTTGCGTATGATGTTTTGAAAGATGATTTTTTGCGCCGGCAATATGATTTACTTTCGCTCGTATATGAGGCGAGAAACTTTCCGACTTTAGGCTCGCTCAAAATCTATAAAAATCAAATTGGGCAAGATGACGCTGCGTTGCGGGTTTTGAAACAGCGTAAGGTTTTACCGCATCTCAAAGGCAGCCAAACCGTTGAAACAAAAGATGTTTGCAATTTTAAAGAGGCTATGTCAATGGTGGGGCGCACTTCGCGAGCTAACTGGTTTAAAGGTTGGTGGGCGCCTGATGCCGTTGGTAAAAATATTGCGGCGATTCGTTTCAATTATCAGGCTGTTGAAGCCGAAGATAAGGATAATTTACAACTTTTAGTGCATAATGCGGTGGCATACGAACAGGAACATAATACGGAAATGGCATGGATATACGCCAATCAGGCTTATATGTTGGCAGAAACAATGGGGTTGGCAACGGCGCAAACTTTATTGACACACTATATTCAAGAGCTAAATTTTAAACCTAAAAAAGCTGTGCGTTTGCCAAAGTGGCAAGCTCGTGAGCTGAAAATCAGACAAAGTGTGGTTCCGTTTATTTTAGGGGCGATTCTTTTGTTTTGGGTTGGCGGAAAAATTAGTTCGGCTTATTTGCCTGAAGGGTATTTTGAACTTCGGGAAATTGACGGGCAGCTGATGGCTTATGACATGGTTGACACCCATTTGATGCGTGTAGATAGCAGTATTCATGACAAGCAATATTTGTATTACATAAAAAAAGACAGTATTATTTATCACGGACCGGATATGCGTTATCAACCAATGGTGCAGGGGTATGAGGGGCAGACGGTGCGTTTGTTCGGTTATACGCCGGATAAAAAATGGTTTAAAATAGTGTTGGATAACGGCGAAATGGGGTTTATTCAAAGCGAGCTTTTACAAAAAGGAATTGGTAAGGCTGTGCCGTTTGGTAGTAAGGTTTATAAAGAATAAGAAAAAGGAAAAAATATGAGTCTGAAATTTGAAATAGATAAAAAAATCGGTAAAAGTAGATTAGGGCGCTTAATTACCAAACATGGTGTGGTGAATACGCCGGCGTTTATGCCGGTTGGCACATGCGCCACGGTTAAGGCGATGATGCCGGAAAGCGTGGCTGCCACCGGTGCAGAAATTCTGTTGGGAAACACTTATCACCTGATGTTGCGTCCGGGAGCCGATTTGGTTGAAAAAATGGGTGGGTTGCATAAATTTATGAATTGGGATAAGCCTATTTTAACCGATTCGGGTGGTTTTCAGGTGATGAGTTTGAGCGGTTTGCGCAAGCTCAAAGAGGAGGGTGTTACGTTTCGTTCCCACGTTGATGGCACCAAATATTTTTTATCACCGGAAGAATCTATGAAAATTCAGCATAAGCTGGATTCGAATATCACCATGTGCTTAGACGAATGCACACCATATCCTTCCACCTACGACGTTTGCGCTAAATCTATGCGAATGTCTATGCGTTGGGCAAAACGTAGCAAAGAGGCTTTTATTGACCGCGATGGTTATGGTATTTTCGGTATTCAGCAAGGCAATGTGTTTAAGGATTTGCGTGAAGAATCTGCCGAGGCTCTGAAAAAAATCGGTTTTGACGGTTATGCCATCGGCGGGTTAGCTATTGGTGAAGGGCAAGAAAAAATGTTTGAAGTGCTGGATTATGCGCCATCAATGTTGCCGGAAGATAAACCACGCTATTTAATGGGGGTTGGCCGTCCGGATGATATTGTCGGTGCTGTTTTGCGAGGCGTTGATATGTTTGATTGCGTGATGCCGACACGTTCCGGTCGCACAGCACAGGCATTTACCAAATATGGACCGATAAATGTGCGTAACGCTCGTCATCGTGAAGATCCACGCCCATTGGAAGAAGGGTGTGATTGCCCGCTGTGCACCAAATATTCTCGTGCCTATATTCATCATTTGCATAAATGTAACGAAATTTTGGGAGTGATGCTTTTGACATGGCACAATATCAGTTATTATGAACGTTTGATGCAAGGGTTGCGTCAAGCCATAAAAAGTGATACATTAGAGCAATATGTTGCTGAATTTTATGCCAATCAGGCTAAAGGAGATATAGAGGAGTTATAAGCCATGAAGCACGACCGTTTGGAACAACCGCGCACTCGAAAATCATCTCAGCAAACTTCAACGGAAAATTTGCCGGAAGACAAGGTATTGGAACGTTTCCGTACCGAAAACAGCAAAGCCGGTATTCGTGTGTTTGTGGCCGGCGGTTCGCGCTCGGGTAACGATTCGCAATATACGAAAGAAGCCTATCTTTTGGGGCAAAAAATTGTTAAAATGAACTTTAAGTTGGATTTCGGACTTTCTAACAGCGGCATTATGGG
>OMQE01000090.1 GCA_900313155.1 uncultured Rhodospirillaceae bacterium
CCATTGGTGCAAGTGGCTGGAAAAAGTTTGATTGACTATAATGTAGAACATTTGCTCAAAGCCGGTATTAAAAATTGTGTGGTTAATTTGTGTTATAAGGGCGAAATGATTCGGCAACATCTTTTGAAAGCTTACCCAATGATGAATTTTATTTTTTCGGTGGAAGATGTGGCTTTAGAAACCGGAGGCGGAATTCAAAATGCTCTGCCACTGATGCGTGACGAACCTTTTTTTGTTATAAACAGTGATGCTTTATGGACAGATGATAATGAGCATTTACTCAAAGCCATGAGGCAGTCATGGCAACCCCAAAATCATGATATTTTATTGATGATGCAGCCTGTTGAAAAAGCTTTCGGGTGTCATGCAAACGGGGATTATTCGATAAATGAGCACGGAAAACCCGTCAGGCGGCGCAATAGTGAAACTAAAGCACCTTATTTGTATGGCGGAGTGATGATTTGTCATCCTCATGTTTTTGAAAAAGAAGAGGCTGGATGTTATTCTATGGTGCGTGTTTTTGATCGCTTGGAACAAGAAGGACGTCTTGGCGCCTATATTCACCAAGGTCAATGGTTCCATGTTGGAGACCCAAACGCAACCGAAATTGCAGAAAAACATTTTAGTCAATCGGATTATAAGGCTTGTTTATAGGCGTTTTTATTATTCCAAATTTTTGGTAGCCAAATAATATTATCTCTTTCTTTAGGTTTGAAGATATTATCAACTATCTTTTCAATATCAATGTTGAATTTTTTGTTTAAGGAATCTCGCAATTCGAAAACAGAATTTTCATAAGAAAGATTTTGTGTATGGTAGAAAGCCTTATTTTTATCGAGGCGTTCCCGAATGCTTAAAATTTCCTTGCCTCGCGAAAACATATCCGCAATTTGGACAATACGATCATAGTCATTATATTCAATAGTATTAAGGTATTTTTTTACCTTATTCAAAAGCTTGTGAGAATATGTCGGATAGTCGCTTGTTTCAAATTTTTTATTTATAAAACAATGTGTTAAACTAATTGGCGCAACCCCTTGAAAACCAACTTCGTTTAAATATCTATACCCCTCAACACCATGAGGAATTCCGGTAACAGTTTCATCTTTTATACGCCCGATATCGTGAATGAGCCCTAAGGCGTACGCTGTATCAGGATTTAGTATTCCACCGGTACTTTTGGCGATTGCTTCTGTAATTTTAGCAACGTTATGAATGTGGACACCATGTTCAAAAATTATACGCGGATTGGAACCGTGATAAATGCGCTGTTGCAAATAATATCCGGCCAGCTGTTTCGCCTGAGTACGTGTTATTTGATTTTCGTAGTTGCTATGTTTCAATTTATTTCAAATTTCCTCATCTTAAAGCATAAATATGTGAAGGAAGGTATTATATTTTATAGAAAAAGTCAATAAACAATAACTTTAAATTATCAACAAATAAGAGTTAACACTATTTACCTTATTATAAAAATTAAGTATAAGGTGTAAAACGAATAAAGGAGAAAAACAGTGAAAAAATTTTTGATGGTTTTAGGTGTGTTGATGATATTGTTGCTTTTAGCTGTTGCCGGTGGTTCGTATTATGCTTATCAACATCGTCAAGAATTAAGTAAAAAGGCAGTTTCGTATGTTATGCAAAATATGGGCGCATCTTTTTTACCGCGTCAGTTGACACCAAAACAGGTTGAAGGTGATGGCGCTATGCCGTTGTTAAATATGCTTGGAGGCGAGGGGGTTGGTGAGCTGAATTTAGCTTCAATGGCACAAAATTTTATGTCTGTTTTAGCCGATGATTCTCTTAAGCAAAAAACAGCACCTTGTATCACGGCTCATGATATCAATGCACGTGACCAAAAGGGACGAACACTGTTGATGAATGTGTGCCGTACAGATGCTTCTGATAAAGTGATTAAAATGCTGTTACAATACGGCGCAGATATTGAAGCAGAAGATAATTACGGACGCACCGCTTTGATGTATGCCGTTGCCCTTAATCAAAATCCTGACGTTGTAAGAATGTTGCTTGCCAATGGTGCAAATAAAAAAGCACGTGACTATAAGGGAAAATCTGTTGCGGATTATGCGGTTAGTGAAGAAATTCGTGCAATTTTGAAACAGTATTAAAAGCTGTGCAAACAGTAAAAAACGCCGACTTCTCAAGAAACCGGCGTTAATTTTTGCTTATTGATCCAAGAAGGAACGAAGCTTTCGCGAACGGCTCGGATGTTTGAGCTTACGCAACGCTTTGGCTTCAATTTGACGAATGCGTTCTCGTGTAACGTTAAATTGTCTGCCAACTTCTTCCAACGTGTGGTCCGTATTCATCCCAATTCCGAAACGCATACGCAAAACCCGTTCTTCACGCGGTTGCAAAGAAGACAGAATACGCGTGCATGTTTCCTTCAAGTTGGAATGGATAGCCATATCCAGCGGTTGCAACACGCTCTCATCAGCAATAAAATCTCCCAATGACGAATCTTCTTCATCACCGACCGGAGCTTCTAAACTAACCGGTTCTTTGGCAATTTTCATTACTTTGCGAATTTTTTCTAAAGGCATAGATAAGCGTTTTGCCAGTTCTTCAGGCACAGGCTCGCGTCCCATTTCAGAAAGCATTTGTCGAGAAGTACGCACCAATTTGTTGATTGTTTCAATCATGTGCACCGGAATACGGATGGTGCGGGCTTGGTCGGCAATTGAGCGTGTAATGGCTTGACGAATCCACCAAGTGGCATAAGTTGAAAATTTATAACCGCGGCGATATTCAAATTTATCAACCGCTTTCATTAACCCGATATTACCTTCCTGAATTAAATCTAGAAATTGCATACCGCGATTGGTATATTTTTTAGCAATAGATATGACCAAACGCAAGTTCGCTTCAATCATTTCCTTTTTTGCTCGTTCAGCTTCACGTTCGCCTTTTTTAATGGTATCAACCATTTTACGATATTCACTGATTGGCAAACCGCATTCTTGAGCCATTTGGGCGACATTTTGGCGAATTTCAATAATTTCATCTTTGTATTTTTCTACAAAATTTGCCCAATGTTTATCTTTTTTGAGCGAAATTTTATCTAGCCAAGTCGGGTCTAATTCTGATTTTTGATACGCTTCCAAAAAGTCTTCGCGTTTAATTTTGCAAGACAAAGCATAGCGTAATAATTTGCCTTCTTGGCTCATTAGGCGATTGTTCATATCATTTAACTGTTCAACCAGCTGTTCTACTTTGGCGCTGTTTAAGCTGATGGAGCTCATCAATTCTACCAATTCTTTTTTCAAATTCAAATAGCGACGTTCAGTCGAAGCAATCACCTTTCGGCCGGAAAGGAACGACGCCATTCGTTGGCTTTGAATTTTTTTCAGGTTGTCATAGTGGCTTGAGATTTTATTCAAAGTTTCCAAAACTTGTGGGAGCAGAGCATTTTCCATTGCGGTAATAGAAGTTGTGCCACGAGAACCGCCGTCAGTTTCATCATCGTCATCAGAATCGGTATTTTCTTCGTTATCACCGTCTAATGAATCCATTTGTTCTTCATCATCAACATCATCTATATTATCGGCAACGTCATTTTCGATATCAATATCGTTGTCCAAATCATCATCAATATCATCTAAGTTCTTTTCGTTGAGCTCTTTGGTGACCTTTTCAAGGTAATCAACACCGGTATTATCGTTTTCATCTTCAAATTCCATGGCATCAGAATCGCCGCCGAACATCATTTCCAAATCTACAATATCGCGCAGTTGTAATGTACCGTTTTGCAATTCGTCTCGCCAACCGGCAATAGCTTTAATTGTCATAGGGCTTTCGCACAAACCGCCAATCATCACGGTTTTACCAGCTTCAATACGCTTAGAAATGGCAATTTCTCCTTCTCGAGAAAGTAGTTCAACCAAACCCATTTCTTTGAGGTACATACGGACCGGATCATCAGAGTGACCGACATCTTTAGCATCGATATTGCCCACTTCTACATCATCGGTATCCTCATCTTCAAAATCATAATCTTCAGAGTCGGTATTTTCCTCGTCTTCGGCTTCATTATCACTATCTGATATAAGATTGATACCCATATCCGAAATGTTAGACATAATGTCTTCTATTTTTTCGGAAGAAAGCTTCTCCGGCGGTAGAACCTTGTTGAGTTCTTCCATGGTGATGTATCCGAGTTTTTTGCCTTTTGCCAACAGATGACGTAAAGCATTGGCCGCCGCGTCCACAGCTGAAGCATCGTCAGTGTTGTCATAAATTTCTTGATTGTTTTTTTGCGACATAACGTTCCTTAAAAAAATCGATTTTACTAGCCGTAAATCGGCTATAATTTTGCTAGCGCCATTAATCTAATGATATTTGTTTAAATTGTCAATAGGTTGTTTGATATTTTTTTTACAACTTGTAAATTAAAAACAGAAAACGAACAGTAGTGGATAAAAAAAACATAGGCAAAATTGACTTCAGTTATAATCAAACAGGCGGTATTGTGCGGGAAAAGAGGTGATTACTTGGTTGAGATATTGGGCACAAGTTGGAAAACTGGTGTCGTTCGCGTTGCCAAAAAAACATTCTTCAGGCAATTGATGTTGTCTCCCATTTAATGAAGTTTATGTTATATTAGGTAATTATTATAATTAATTATATATTTACGTTAAAAGTATAGTATTTCTGGTAATATTTTTTATAAGTAATAGCACATATTTTCCCTTGACTCTTCTTATCAACTTTATTATACTAACAATAAGGTATTTTCTCGTTTTGGGAGTATAAAAATGTTTATTTTACCTAAAAAGTTTTATACGCAAAATTTTGGGATGGTATTGGCTTTAATTATATGTTTATATTCTACTCAATCATATGCTGATGTTTGTTTTTTACCTTTAGGCGGGTGTGTTGCCGGAGATGCACTCAGTACACCGGAAAATTGCGCCGGTTATAGCGCACAAAAAAAGAATGAACGGGGTTGGAATTGTGCTACTTGTAATGCCAATGGACATACATATTAC
>OMQE01000181.1 GCA_900313155.1 uncultured Rhodospirillaceae bacterium
ATACTGAGGCTGATGCGGAAGAAAAATCCGGTTTTGCGTTTTGGAATTTTATAAAAAAACCGTTGTCTTTGTTTGCCAATGATGAAAAAGACGAAGGTGAAACGTTGGCAGATGGTAAAAAAGAAAACTATGTGGAGAAAAATGAACGTTTAGCCAACGAAGGAAATGTTGAAGCTCAAATGAATTTGGGATATATGTATTTGTATGGCGTTAACGGTGTTGAAACAGATTATGAAAAGGCCTTCAAATATTACACAATGGCAGCAAACCAAAAAGATGCGGTGGCTCTTAACAATTTAGGAAGTTTATATTTCAGCGGAATCGGTACCCAAGTGGACACCCGAAAAGCGGTTGAATTGTTCTCGGATGCGGCTGAGCTTGGTAATGACAATTCTGCCGTTAATTTAGCGTTTATATATTTAGCCGGTGGAGCTAAAGATGAACAACGCAATCTTCGTGCCGTGACTTTATTCAAAAAGGCGGCAGATAAGGGTAATAATATTGCCAAGTTTATGCTTGGGTATGCTTATTATAAAGGTTTTGCCGTTGAACAAGATTATGCTAAAGCATATAAATTAGTCAGAAGTGTTGCCGGCGGCGATGTGCGTTTAGATGAAGCGCAGATGGTTTTGGGCGAAATGCTGATAGAAGGGCTTGGGACCGTGCAGAATTATCATGACGGAATCGGGGCTTTGCGTTCGGCTGTAACGCAAGGTAATATGGAGGCATTTTTGTTGGTTGCAAAAATATATAATGAGGGTGTGTTGACGGCTCGTAACCCTATTTTAGCGCATTCTTTGTATAATATCGCAGCATCACGCGGTGTTGCAAGGGCGGCGCAAATGCGGGAAGAAATTGCCAAGAAATTGACGCGTGAGCAGCTGGCGGCGGCGCAAAAGCAAGCACAACAATTTAAGGATAATCCGTCAGAACTAACGCAATATGTGCGTCAAACTTTTGGGACAAACATACGCAATTATATTCTTAATAATATGTAGAGAAAAAGATGTTAAGCAGACAACAAAAACGTTTTTTAAATAAGTTTGTATCGTGGTTAGGGCTGTTTTTCTTCGGATTAGCGGCATTTATGATTTATCGCCAGCTTTCCAAATACACATTGGAAGAAATTAAAGATGCTATTATTGCCGTGCCGAATAAAAATATAATGTATGCTTGTATTGCCTCATTTTGCGGATATATGGCGCTTTCGTCTTATGATTATTTAGCTCTGCGCTACATTAAGCATAAGATGGCGGCTTGGAAGTGGATTTTTGCCGGTTTTATCGGATTTGCCGTGAGCAATAATGCCGGACATGCTATTGTTTCCGGAGGGGCTATTCGCTATCGGTTATATACGCGTTGGCGTGTGCAAGCATCTGAAATTGTTAAAATGGTCACTTTTTCTGGCTTTACATATTTAGTGGCTTGTTTCTTTTTGGTGATTATCGGTTTTATGCTTTCGCCGGGGCATTTGTTAGCCTCTATTTCATCTCCGCTAGTTAACTGGGGGCTGATGATTTTTTCGGTAGGCGGTATGCTGTTTTATTTATGGGGTTGCGCCTATTACAAAAAGCCGATTATTATTAAAGAAATAGAATTTGAAGCGCCGAGTGTGCCTATGGCATTGGCACAAATGGTGATTGGCAGTGCGGATATTTTGATGGCGTCGTTGGTGCTTTATTTTGTGATGGAAAGTTATGTGGATATTCCGTTTGTAACATTTATCGGGGCGTTCATTGTGGCTCAGGTTTTAGGGGTATATAGCCAAGTGCCGGGAGGCTTGGGTGTTTTTGAGTTGGTGTTCACCAATTTGATGCCGGAAGAGGAAAATCAGGCTAATTTGTTTGCCATTTTAGTTTTGTATCGAATTATTTATTATTTATTGCCGTTGGTGATTTCCGGAATTGCGCTTTTTGTATATGAAGTTAATTTGGTGCGGCTCAAACGCAAGAGAATGAAATAAAATATAAAAAAATAATCCGGCAATTAAAGACCGGATTATTGCTTTAGACTAAAAGATTGAAATTTTTATAATCCCCAAGAGTTAGTGTATGAACCCTCAATACCGATAATGGTGCTGGCACCGGCTTTGCTGGAACCTCTGTCTTCGGCACGGAAGTATTGAACAAACGGTCCCATCTGTAAACCATTGTAAATATCAACCATCATATTGGCTTTGGCACTAAGTTCATATTCAAAATCTGTCGGATTATATGAACTGTAGGTAAAGTAATCACGCCAGTAGGTGTCTGTGTGGAAGACGATGCCTTCGCGCAACGGATATTCTGCTTCCAGACCAATTTGGTAAGCGGCTTTGGTGGTTTTATCGTGGCTATATGTAAAGTCGTATTCACCGACCAGTGCGCCATACAATTTTTTAATATATTTACCGTTAAACATTTTCAAACCGCTCATACCACGAATAATTTTGGTGCGTGGTGCATTATCATTAGCCTCAAATTCTGTTTGGTAGCCAAGGTTAACAAACGGACCGACATAAGCGCCCCAATATTCCCACATTTTGCGCGAATAGTCGGTTGTCAGCAAGATTTTATCGGCTGTTTCGTTGGTAACATTCGGACCGTCAACCGGTTTAAGTTTTGTTTTTCCATATTCGGCAAACAAAGAATTTTCCCATTTATAATCAGACTTTTCTTGAGTTAATGAAAAGTCAAACACACCTTTGGTAACGGTTTCACTGTCACCGCTTAATTCTGAATTAGGTGAATTGCGATATTCTTTGGCATTACTGATTTCTGTTGAAGAAATTTGTATGGCGGCCTTTTTTAAATGTGCGGTCCAACCAAGAGCTTCCGAACCGGCGCCTTCAGGGGCTTCTGATTCAGCGGCGTTTGCCGAAACGGCGATTGCCAACATCGGCATTATCAAAAGTGATAATTTATTCATATTCAAGTTCCTTTATATTGTTACTTCTGCGAGCAATATAAAATGATATATGCGGTATGGTAAAGCAAGAAAGCAATTTGATGCTTTATTTGTGGATAACATCACCGATGGTAATATTGCAAACAGTTGCTTTACCTGCATTAATTTCCAATGCATACGTCGGGCGTTTTATAGGAAAAATCAGGGAGGTATCTTGAGGTTGCGCGTTGTTTTTGATATCGACAATAACATTATGTTCATCAATAAACAAAATATCCAACGGTATCAATGTATTTTTCATCCAAAATGCAATCGGCTGATGAGGTGGAATAATGCTCAAATCAAACCACATACCGCTGTTTTCGGCCAAATGTTTGCGATACATTAAGCCTTTTTCAATGGCTTGCGGTGTATCAGCCGTTTCAATTTCAAAAGAGCAGAGCGGTTCATTTTGTGCTGAAACAATTTGCAAACTTTCGGCATTTGCTATATTAGCATGTAGCGCGATTAAGACTGTTGATATTATGAAAATATATGTGCGCATATTTTCCTCCTTTGCAGATAAATATAAAAAATTTCTGTTTTTGAAGCAAGGAAAAATTTGTTCAAAAGGTTTTATTGAGCTTGAGTTATGGGGAAAAATATGCCAAGTTATAGTGTGTTTGAGAAGATGGGATGACAAAGGTGCAGGAACAAGAAAATTTTTCATTAAGCGGTAAATTGTGGCGTATGGCTGAAACCGATGACGGTTGGTGCACAAGGGTAGCGCAGGCGTATGGTGTGCCTTTTTATGTGGCACAATTGCTATATGCACGGCATGTTGCTTATGATGATATACCGACTTTTTTACAACCAAAGCTCAAAGATTTGATGCCGGAACCGTATGTGTTAAAAGATATGCAGCGTGCGGCCGAAAGAGTGGCTGATGCCATTATGAACGGTGAAAAAATTGCCATTATCGGTGATTATGATGTGGACGGGGCAACGTCAACTTCGGAATTGAAGCGTTTTTTTAGAGCAGTTGGGGTTGAACCGATGGTGCATATTCCTTCGCGCGAAGAGGGATATGGTCCGAGCGATTTGGCTTTTGCTGAATTTAAGCAAGCCGATATTAAGTTGGTGATTACCATAGATTGCGGAACGACCGCATTTGAGCCTTTGAATAAGGCAGCGCGGGAAGGTTTTGAAATTATTGTGCTTGATCACCATGAAGCAGAGGCAATATTGCCGGCAGTCTACGCGGTGGTTAATCCAAAGCGTTTGGATGAAACAAATCCGTATAAATATTTAGAATATATGTCGGCTGTGGGTGTAGGGTTTATGTTTTTGGTGGCTGTTAACAGATTGTTGCGCCAACGAGGTTTTTATGCCACACATAATGAGCCGCCGTTGATGAATTGGCTCGATTTGGTGGCGCTTGGCACGGTTTGTGATGTGGTGCCGTTGCTCGGATTAAACAGGGCGTATGTGAAGCAAGGTCTGAAGGTGATGGCTTCTCAACAGAATTTGGGCTTAAAAAATTTGATGCGGATTGCTAAAATGGAAACATCACCGCGTGCATACCATTTAGGGTTTGTGTTAGGACCGCGAATCAATGCTTGCGGGCGTGTGGGGGATGCAGCTTTGGGAAGTAAATTGCTTTCAACCGAAGATGATCATGAAGCAAAGCAATTAGCCGAAAAATTTGATGCGTTGAACGGTGAACGTAAAGAGATAGAAAACTTTGTTTTGTTACAAGCCATTGAACAGGTGGAAAAAGAGGCGCAAGAATATCCGATGGCCTTTGCTTATGGTGATGATTGGCACCAAGGCGTGATAGGTATTGTGGCCGGAAAGCTGCGCGAACGCTACAATATGCCGGCATTTGTGATGAGTATTGAACCGGATGAAGTAAAAGGCTCGGCACGTTCGGTTGACGGACTGGATTTGGGAATGCTGATTATTTCCGCTAAAGAACATGGTGTGATTAAAGGTGGCGGCGGGCACACAATGGCAGCCGGATTTTCGCTAACGACCGAACAAATTCCGGAATTTAAAAAGTTTGTGGGAGAATATGTGCTCAAGCATTTGGGACAAGATAAAATTGTGCCGGTGCTAGATATTGATTGCGCGGTTAGTTTAAGCGCGGTTAATGTTGATTTTGCCACTAATTTGGCGCAGTTGGAGCCGTTTGGAACCGGTAATCCGGAACCACAAATTTTGTTGCAAAATGTGCGTGTTGTCAAACCGGCGATTATCGGTAGCGGGCATGTGCGATGTTTGCTTTCTTCGCCGACCGGAAGTTCGGTTTCGGCAATTGCTTTTCGGGCGGCAGACAATGAAATAGGGCAAGCATTGTTAAGCAATAGAGGAGATGTGTATGACGTGGTTGGGTATATTAAATTGGACGAGTGGCAAGGACGCCAAAAAGTGCAAATGATTATCAATGATATAATGAGGAAATGATGGCAAAGGAAATTAAATCTAAATTTTGGAATAGGGTAAAGAATTATCTTTTGACCGGTGTAATTGTAACGGCACCGGTGGCAATTACGGTATATATGTCGTATCATCTGGTGGTATGGATTAACAGCGTGACCAGCCATTTGATACCGCAACAATGGAAAATCGGTAATTTTGTGCCGTATGCAGTGCCGGGGTTGGGATTGGTGCTGTTGATTGCCGCGCTAATGTTGGTAGGGATGCTTACAACCGGTTATGTTGGTAAGTTTTTTGTAAAACTGTGGGAGCGGATTATTCGTAAAATGCCGGTTGTTTCAAGTTTTTATTCTCTAATGAAGCAAATTTTTGAAACATTTTTATCGCAAAAATCGCGCTCTTTCAGCGAGGTGGTGTTGGTGCAATATCCGCGCAAGGATTTATGGACAATCGCTTTTGTCAGCAAAGATGAAACCGGCGGTGAGGTGGCTGACAAGGTTGGGCAGAAAATGCTTAGTATTTATGTGCCGACAACACCTAATCCGACGTCCGGTTTTTTGATTTTTGTGCCGGAAAATGATGTTATTAAGTTAGACATGAGTGTTGAAGACGGTATTAAATATGTGTTATCGTGCGGTATCGTGACACCGGAAGAATTACAAAATCAGGAAGACTAAATGAAAAAAATTTTACTTATTTTGCTACTTAATTTTATGGTATCTTTACCAGCTTTTGCAACATGGAAAGACAAGATTTATGAGTGGACGGATTTTGTTGTTGAAGACGTTAAAGATATCTATTGCGGACACTATTATGATATGTATGTGCCATTTTATGCGTGGCATAATCGGCTGACTTATGACAGAGAACATATTAAAAAGTATAATGAGCATCCGTGGGGTTTTGGCTTGGGAATGTCGCACTACAATGATGAGCAGACATGGTCGGGAATTTATGCTATGGCATTTAAGGATTCTAATTCGTATGCGGAAACATATTTCGGATATGCCAGACAATGGAATTGGACCGCAGGAGAACATCACGAATGGCGTGCCGGTGTGGGTTATACGTTGGGATTAACACAACGTCATGAATATGCCTACATTCCGGTACCGTTGCCTCTGCCGCTGATTGGCGTCGGCTATAAGCGTTTTAATATTCAGGCCGCTTATGTTCCGGGGATAAAAAATGACGGCAACGTATTGTTTGCGTTCGGGCGCATAGAGTTTTAAGGAGAAAATATAATGGAGCAAAAAATTGTAAAAGTTGGACAAGTGGAATTGGGCAATCAGAAACCGTTGGCGCTAATTGCCGGTCCGTGCCAAATAGAAAGTCGGGAACACGCTGTTTTTATTGCCGGTAAAATGGTTGAAATAACTCAAAAGTTAGGTATTCCGTATATTTTTAAGGCATCTTTTGATAAGGCTAATCGCACATCAATTAACAGCGCACGTGGTGTTGGGTTGGAAGAAGGAATGCGCACATTTGCTGAAATCAGGAAGTTGTATCCGAATTTGCCGATTGTTACCGATGTTCATGAGCGTGAACAATGTGCGGTGGCGGCAGAATACGTGGATATGTTGCAAATTCCGGCGTTTTTGTGTCGGCAGACCGATTTGGTGGTAGCAGCGGCTAAAACAGGTAAGGTGGTTAATATTAAAAAAGGGCAGTTTTTGGCGCCATGGGATGTCAAAAATATTGTGAAAAAGGCTGAAGATTCCGGTAATCATTCGGTTTGTATTACCGAACGCGGAACCAGTTTTGGCTACAACACATTAGTGACCGATATGCGCGGTTTGAAACAGATGGCCAAAGATACAGGCTATCCGGTGATATTTGATGCGACGCACTCTGTTCAACAGCCGGGCGGGTTGGGCGGAACAACCGGCGGACAGCGCGAGTTTGCTCCGGTGTTGGCTCGTGCGGCGGTGGCTGTTGGTGTTGCCGGTGTGTTTATTGAAACGCATGAAAATCCGGATAAAGCACTTTCGGATGGGCCGAATTCTATTGCGCTTGCCGATATGGAACGGGTGATTGGTGAACTGATGGCGTTTGATAAAGTTAATAAATCAATTATTCGGGATTTGTAAAGAAATAGAATGCAGTTGAGCGGTGAGGGATATATTATCAAAATCAGAAATCACGGTGAAAAATCGGCGATTGTGACTTTGGTGTGTCCGAAACTTGGCAAAATTGTGGCTTACGCAAACGGGGCGTTAAGCAAGCGCAGCTTAGGGGTTTATCAGCTTGGAAACTATATTTCGTTCAATGCTTATGCACGTGTTGAAGAAAACATGCTCAGTCTGAAAGGTGTGGAGTTGATTTGTTCGCATGCGGCAGATTTTATGCTCAACAGTGATAAAATTGAAGCGCTGATTTCCATGAGCCGTTTGTTAGATGTTTGTGTGGCCGAAAATGATGATTTAGGGCGTTTTTTCGGTGTTATTGATGATTTTTTTAAGCATCTGAAAGAACCAAATTGGCTGGTTTATTATTCTTTTTTTGAGTTTTATCTTTTAGATTTTTTAGGTATTGGTTTAGATATCAGTGAATGTGCAGTAACCGGTTCGCACAACAATTTGCGCTATATCTCGCCAAAAACCGGAAGAGCGGTGTGTGAACAAGTCGGAGCGCCGTATCGAGATAAATTATATGACTATCCGCAATATATTGTGGAGCAAAATTATTTACCGAAAATGGCAGATGTTGCCAATGTTTTGGAAATGACCGGAAATTTTTTAAGCAAAAACTTTTTGATGCAACATAATTTACAATTACCGGAGAATCGGACGAATTTGTTGCATATTTTGGCTTTATCTCAGAAAATGTAGGTGGAAAATGGTTGAAGAAAATATCAAAATTAAAGATGTCCAATTTGGAGAGGAGTTAAGCAAACGTTATTTGTCGTATGCTATGTCGACCATTGTTTCTCGTTCTTTGCCGGATGTGCGAGATGGGTTAAAGCCTGTGCATCGGCGTTTGATGTATGCCATGCGACAACTGCATTTGGACCCGAAAAACGGCTACAAAAAATGTGCGCGCGTAGTCGGTGATGTTATTGGTAAATATCACCCGCATGGCGATAGTGCGGTTTATGGTGCAATGGTGCGCTTGGCGCAAGATTTTTCGGTGCGCTATCCGCTGGTTGACGGGCAAGGCAACTTTGGTAATATTGACGGTGACGGCGCGGCGGCCATGCGATATACGGAAGCACGGTTAACAGAATTTGCAATGGATTTGATGGACGGTCTGAATGATGACGCTGTTGAGTTTGTGGACACGTATGACGGTGAAGACACTGAGCCGGCGGTGATGCCGGCCATGGTGCCGAATTTGCTGTGTAACGGCGCAATGGGAATTGCCGTTGGAATGGCGACAAATATTCCGCCACATAATTTGAGCGAAATCAGCGATGCGATGCTGTATTTAATTGAAAATCATGATGCTGATGATGAGGCTATGGTGCGCCGGATTAAAGGACCGGATTTTCCGACCGGAGGGACGATTGTTGATAGTTTTGAAACAATTTTGCATAATTATCAGCAAGGTAAGGGGAATTTCCGTATTAGAGCCAAATGGGAGACTGAGGATTTAGGACATAGACAGTACCAAATTGTGGTAACAGAGATTCCGTATGGTGTGATTAAGTCAAAGCTGATTGAAAAAATTGCCGAGCTCTTGTTGAATAAGAAGTTACCGTTTTTGGGCGATGTGCGTGATGAGTCGGCACAAGATGTGCGTATTGTATTGGAGCCGAAAAGCCGTCTGGTTGATGCCAAAATGCTGATGGAGCAACTTTATAAGCTGACCGATATGGAAGCAAAGTTCAGTATGAATATGAACGTTTTGGATGCCGACGGTGTGCCGCATGTGATGAGTATTAAGGAAGTTTTGAAGGCATACTTACAACATAGAAATTATATTTTATTGCGTAAAATCAATTTTAGATTAAATAAAATTAATGCAAGACTCGAAATTCTTGAAGGCTATTTGATTGCCTATTTAAACCTCGATGAAATTATCCGCATTATCCGTGAAGAAGACGAACCAAAAACGGTGATGATGGCAAAATTCAAATTAACCGACACGCAAGCTGAGGCTATTTTGAATATGAAATTACGGAATTTGCGTAAACTTGATGAGGCGCAGATTGAGGGCGAGCATAATGATTTGTTGGCCGAAAAAGCAACATTAGAGATTTTGCAAAATGATGAAGATAAACGCTGGAAAGCCATTGCTGAGGAGATAAAACGTACCAAAGAAAAATATAGTAAACGTACGGCTTTGGGACGTCGCCGGACCGAATTTGCCGAAGCGCCGACCGATATTGAAGTTCCGGTGGAAGCAATGATTGAAAAAGAGCCGATTACCGTAATTTTATCACAAAAAGGGTGGATTAGAGCACTTAAAGGGTATGCGGACCTTAAAGAAGACTTTAAGTTCAAAGATGATGATGCGTTAGCGTTTGCCATTCATGCCCAGACCACCGATAAAATCGTGATTTTGGATAATAAAGGCAAATTTTTCAGTATTGCGGCAAATGATATTCCAAACGGCAGAGGTTTTGGACAACCGGTTCGCTTGATGATAGATTTAGCTAACAATGATGATGTGGCGGCAATGTTTGTATATGAGCCTGATGCACGTTATTTGTTGGCCTCTGATAAGGCATACGGCTTTATTGTTGATGAAAATCATATTTTGGCACAAACACGGCAAGGACGCAAAATTATGAATGTGACCGATGGTGAGGTGGTCAAGTTCTGTCTTAAAATGACCGGTGATTATGTGGCTATTGTAGGGGAAAACAGACGTTTGCTGGTATTTAAGGCGGAAGAAATTCCGACAATGGCGCGCGGACACGGTGTTCTTTTGCAAAAATATAAAGACGGTTCTATCACCGATATTCAAATATTTAACGGCGAAATCGGTTTCAGCTATAATCGAACCGGCGGTATTTGTACGGAAAAAGAGCTGATTACATGGTTGGGACATCGGGCACAAATAGGTAAATTGGTACCGTTCGGATTTCCGAAAAACAATAAATTTTTGAAGTAACCGATATTGTTTTCAATTGAATAAAATTTAGAAAAATATGTGTTGTTATTTGCTATAAGGTAAAAATGAAGAAGTTACGCAGCTTTATAAGCCTCTTCAAAGCATCTTAACTATGTTAGGCGAAAAGTATCTTCTGTCGGTCGGATATTATCGTTGTGATGAAATAGTAACAATCTGTGGATTGAGAGGGGTTTATCGTTGCCAAGTAGATAAGTGTTCGCTACACTGAGAGCTGTATAAGATTTCTAGTGAGGCGCAAAATGAAACAAATTTCAGTTATCGGCTGTGGTAGATGGGGAACATTTCTCGGGTGGTATGTGGCTAAATATTGTGATGTGCAAACGGTGTTGCTCTACGGTATGGAAAATTCACGCACCTATCAGGAACTTAAAAGCACCCGCCGAAACGAGTATTTGAATTTGAGCGATAATATGCTTTTGACTTCGGATATTGCCGAAGCACTGAAAAATGAATTCATTATTATTTCAATCAGCTGTCAGAATTTGCGCCAACTTGCGAAACAAATCAATGAATATAATGTTGAAAATAAAACATTTTTACTAGCCATGAAAGGGCTTGAAGAACCGTCAGCAGAAATTTTGGCAGATGTGTTTTTGAGTGAAATTAAGCAGAAAATTCATGTGGCAACGCTTGGTGGCCCTGGGCATGTGGAAGATTATGTCCGCCGTGTGCCGTCCGCCGCCGTTATTGATAGCTACGAGCCGGAAACAATTGATTATGTGATAAAATTTATGCAAAGCGACCTTATCCGTTTTTATTATGGAACCGATATTGTGGGGAACCAAGTCGGAGCAGCGCTGAAAAATGTTATCGGCTTGGCCGCAGGCATTTTAGACGGTTTGGGGTGGCACGGCTTAAAAGGGGCATTGATGGCGCGCGCACCGATAGAAGTTGGTCGCTTGATTAAATATAAAGGTGGAAATCCGGCATCGGTCTATGGTTTGGCGCATTTGGGTGATTATGAGGCAACTCTGTTCTCTAAAAACAGCCATAATCGAATGTTTGGCGAAATGTTTGCTAAAGGCGAGCGTTACGGCAAACTGGCAGAGGGTGTAGATACTTTGCGTGCTGTCAAGGCTTTGGCCGACAGAGCCGGTATAGATATGCCCATCAGTCAGGCGTTATACAAGGTCATCTTTGAAGAAGCAGATATTAAAGATACCATTCGCAGCTTGTTTGACCGTTCACTGAAAAAAGAATTTGAACCTTGGCAATAGGCTTTTCTTATTATAGCAAAAAAAATTTTACAAACATTTGATAAATTGTTTTATAAATGCAGAATTTTATTGCCAAAACAAAAAAATAAGCTATGTTACGAAAACTATGAAAACGGAAACCAAAAAGAGTATTGATGTTTTTGCTTTAACGGACTGTCATCAGGAGGCCCGTAAGTTGTGCTGTTTGTTCAGCGAAATAATTCGCAGAGCACAACCGCGCGGACAAAATACACTCATTTGCGACAGCGGTGACTTGTTTAAGGGGATTTATGACCGAGAGTTATGTGTGCAAAGCTATTTGAATTTGCGCCAACAGTTACCGGAGGCTAAAATTGTTTTGGCAGTCGGCAATAATGATTTTGGATTTAATCTTGATGATTTGACTTTTTTAAAAACAGCTATTCGGCGTTTTAATCAGGCGAATATTCATGTGTTGTGCGCCAATTTGATTGATAATAAATCCGATAAATGTCCGGATTGGGTTGACCCGTATATTCTTTTGGAACTGAACGGTAAAAGGGTGATGGTGATTGGTTTTTGCATCAATCAGCTTCGTTTGCAAAAATTCGGTTTGAAGCTTTTGGATATTCCGCAAACATTTGAACATTTAAGCGAGCAAATACGCCACATTGCACCGGATGCACTGGTTGTGCTCAACCATGCCTTAATGCCGAGCAGTTTGTCGCTGGCTGAAACAGCAAAAAAAATTGGTATTGATATAGATTTAATTATTGGCGGGCATGAGCATTCTGTTGTTGAACCGATACCGGAAAAACATATTTATTATCCGCAAGCCTATACACGAACAATGTTGCAATTTTGCCTCAGTTTTGAGCAAAAAAAAGCCGAATTGCAATTTGTGGAAAAAATTGATTGTAAACAGTGTGATATTCTGCCGAATTTTGCAAAACCTCTGTATGATTATGAAGAAAAAGCCGGTTTGAATGTGCCGGTTGCTCGCAGTGTTCTGAATTTGGAAAGAGATTATTCTAATCCATCTGCTATCGGAACTTTTTTGACCGATAAAATGCGTGCCGCAGCGCACGCCGACATCGGCTTAATTTCCACCGGCTTTATATGCCATGCTTTGCGCTATGAAGAAGGAAAAATTTTGACTTATTACAATATTGAGCGTGCTTTTTCCGCAGAAGCTCCATTACAAACGGTTGTGGTTTCGCCGGCAGATTTGAAGGCAATATTCAACAACGCCGTGCGTAATCGCTATACGCAATATGCCGGAAATACACGCTTTTTGCAATGTTCGCAAAATGTGGCTTTGGAATGCGCGCGTTTGACAGACAACAGTGGTATCATTAAACAAATTTATATCAACGGCGAGGCTCTTCTTGATGAAAACGGAAAAATCAAACATCCCGACGACACCTATATTTGCGCCATAGACCCGTTTATCGGCTCAGGAGAAATGGGGTTTGATGCATTTCGTCCTTTGCCGAAAGAAACACTTTTGAAACATAACAAACTGGTAAAAATTAAAGATTTATTTATTGAAGCTATTATTGAAGCTGAAAAAAGTATGCACCGGGAAGTGCTTACCCAACTTTCAAGTTGCGTGATTTATAAATAGCGCTTGCAATTTGTGGCTGTTTTGGTAAAATGTGGCCAAAACGGAGTGATAATGACAATGATGTATAAAAAATTAGGGATTATTGCCGGCGGCGGTTGTTTACCGCGGTTGTTGATAGAGCATTGCCGAAAAATCGGTCGCGATTATTTTGTGTTAGCCATTGAGAACAATGCCGACAAGGCTGTTTTTTCTCCGGATATTCCGCATCAGTGGGTACGTATCGGACAAGCCGGCACCGGTTTTAAGCTATTTGCCGAACAGGGGGTGGAAGAAGTGGTGATGATTGGTACAATTCATCGACCGTCTTTGGCTGATTTGGTACCGGATTTACGCACGGCAACATTTTTTGCTAAAATAGGTCTCAAATCTTTGGGTGATGATGGTATTTTGCGCGCCTTAATCAAAGAAATTGAAAGTGAAAATATGCGGGTGGTTGCCATTCAAGATGTTATGCCGGAACTTTTGGTAAAGTCTGGTATTCTAACCAAACATAAGCCCGATAAACAAGCAAAGGCTGATATTGAGCGCGGTATTGAAGCTGCTCGAACAATCGGAAAGCTCGATATTGGGCAATCGGTTGTGGTGCAACAAGGTTTAGTTCTTGGTGTGGAAGGCATTGAAGGAACAGATGAGTTGATTAAGCGTTGCGGCGCATATCAGCGTAAGGGCGTTGGCGGTGTGCTGGTGAAATTACGCAAGCCGCAACAGGATATGCGTATAGATTTGCCGACTATCGGAACACGCACCATTGAAAACATATATGCTGCCGGTTTGCGCGGAGTAGCGGTTCATGCCGGTAATGCTCTGATTGTTGATGAGCCGGAAGTACTGAAATTAGCCGATAAATACGGTCTTTTTGTGATAGGAATTGAGCCTTAGGAGAACAAACGTATGAAGTATTATGTGATAGCGGGAGAACCTTCGGGAGACGCGCTGGGGGCGCGTTTAATGCAAGCATTGCGGCGGCAAGATTTAGCGGCGCAATTTTATGGCATTGGTGGTGACAGCATGCAGGCGCAAGGGTTAAAAACGCAATTTAATATCAGTGAATTGGCGGTGATGGGGCTGGCCGAGGTTATTCCGAGTATTCCTAAAATTCTGCGCCGAATTAAACAAACCGTTCAACACATTCAAGAAGTGCGCCCAGATGTGATTATTACCATTGACAGCTGGAGCTTTTCGGCGCGTATTCATCAAAAAATAAGATCCTTAAAATTGGGCATTCCGCAAGTGCATTATGTAGCACCTCAAGTTTGGGCTTGGAAGAAAAAACGCGCTCGCACAATGTATAAATATATCGACTTACTCTTAACACTTTTCCCAAATGAACCGCGCTATTTTACACCTTATCATCTTGATGCTGTTTTTGTCGGACATCCGGTGATCGAAAGCGCAATCGTGAATGGGGCGCAGGACAAAGGAAAATTTAAGGAAAAAAACAATATCAAAGGTAGGTTGATGCTGGTTTTGCCGGGGTCAAGACATAATGAAGTTGAACGTTTGCTTCCTGATTTTTTGGAAGTTGTGCGCAAAATGCACCAAAAATATGACGATATATCTTATGTTGTACCGACAGTCAGTACGGTTGCCGAACATGTGAAACGCTTGGTTATAGAATCCGGTTTGCCGATTAAGGTTGTAGAAGGTGAGACAGAGCGCCATTTGGCCTTTCAAGACGCCGATGTGGCAATTGCAGCTTCAGGGACCGTAGCGCTTGAATTAGCCATTGTCAATGTGCCGCACATTATTGCCTATAAAGTGCCAAAATTGACTGAATGGCTGGCGCGTCGCTTTTTGCACATTCAATTTGTGAATTTAACAAACATTCTGCTCGGACGAGAGGTTGTTCCGGAGCTGTTGCAGCAAGACTGCCAGCCGGATAATATCATGCAATATGTTGAAAAATTTTTATCGCAAAGGCAACCGTTCGGACGGCAAATGGAAGGTTTTGAACAGGTGCGTCAATTGTTGGGCATGGGAGAACAAACCCCAAGTGACAATGCCGCTGAAGCCGTATTACATTTAATTCGTCACAATGAAGATATTTAAAACTGCTAAACAATATATAGAGGATAATCTGCAAGAAGAAGCGGAATATCGATTGATATGGTTACCATTCTGGTTTGCTTTAGGTATAGCTTTTTATTTTGCCTTGCCGAGTGAACCGAATTTGTGGCTGGTGCTTCTTATTGTTGAATTATGGATTTTGCTGATGATTTTATTGCGCAACAGCAATCTTCGCGGCATTATGACGGTTGTTTTGATTATTATGTGCGGTTTTTTGAACATTTATGCTCATACTCTCTATACCTCCGAAAAGGTGCAATTTTTGCCGCAAAAAATGACTTATATCAGTGGTTTTATTGATGATATTTCATATAATGACAATAACCGCCAGCGCTTACTGCTTGTCCATGCGCAAGACTACGATTCGCCTTTGA
>OMQE01000195.1 GCA_900313155.1 uncultured Rhodospirillaceae bacterium
CTATGCCGATTGTCCATGGCTTGACGGTCAGTACACCATTTGGGGAAATGTGGTCAGCGGTATGGAATTTGTTGATATGCTGAAAAAGGGGTTCGGACCGAGCGGTATGGTTTCGGAACCTGACGAAATTATTGCCTTGTCGGTTGTTGCCGATATATAGGTTTATTTAAACAAAGTGCGGAACAATACCCGCATACGATTATATATATTCAAGCGCGGTTTGGGTGAAATAACTTCCCAGCCGCGTTTTTGCATTGTTTGGAACAATAAAAAGAAGAAATTGTTGACATAGCGCAAAGCCAACGTATTTTTTTTAGGCAACTTACCAAGCAATCTTTCCGCTTTATAAAAAGCCAACTCTGCCTCATCGGCCAAAAGTTGTCGGGCACAGGCAAAGTTAGAATCTTCAATAGCCTGCATTGGTTCAAAAGACGCAATTTTAGCTTGTTCAAGAATGTCTTGCGGCAAATATAAACGTCCGGCTTTAGCGTCGTCTTTGGCATCACGCAAAATCAGCGTTATAATCACAGCCCGTCCCAAATTTTTTGCCAATTTTATATTGGCTGTTGAATTTTTGCCACTGATAATTTTAAGCGCCAATTCAAACGGCACCACAGCGGTGCTGTTCAAATATTGCTCAAACACCGGTCTTTTTGGCGCGCTCATTGGCTTTGGCACATTCAAAGCCGCACAGTCAAGTAATTCGGCCCATTTTTTTTGTTCCAAATCAAAGCGCAGGCAATTTTTATATATTTTTCGGCCGATATTGGTTGCCGGAATATGCTTTTCATAAATATTGGCCAGTTCTTCGCGCCAAGCCTTCAACAATTCTTTTTTTTCGGCCACAGGCATTGGTGAACGCGCCAAGCTGTCGATGTGGCGGCAAAAAGCAAACAACGTGAACAACGCTTCACGTTTGGGTTTAGAAACACCGCGCATGCACCAAAACAACGATGGTTGCCACTTTTTAACCAAATCTCCGACAGATAACATGTTATATATTTTGCCTCATAAAATATCTCTACAGCATATCAAAGATATACTAAAAAATCCGGCCTTCGTCAAGAAGTGCCGGTTTTTGCTGTTAATTATTTTTGTATTTGTTTGAGCCATTCGTCAAAATCGGCCAACGCACGGTGGCAATAGGCCATTTTTCGGTCTGCACCTTTAATTTTACGGAATTTTCCGTTAGCTGTAATTTCTCCTTGAATGGTTGGAAAAATTCCGAAATTGATGTTCATCGGCTGATAGTCGCTTGTGGTGTCGTGTAAATGAGAAAGCATGGCGCCGGTTGCAGTGGTTGTTGGTGGAACAAGCGGAACTTTATTTTGCACCAAGCAGGCGGCAAAATAACCGGCAATCATTCCCACATTGGCGCTTTCCACATAACCTTCGCAACCGCTGATTTGTCCGGCAAACATTACATTTTGCTGCGATTTTAGGCGCAAGAACTCGTCCAAAAGTTGCGGACTTTGAATGAATGTGTTTTTATGAATACCGCCGTAACGGGCAAATTCGGCATTTTCAAGCCCCGGAATCTGTCGAAAAATGCGTTGTTGTTCACCGTATTTCATTTTGGTCTGAAAACCGACAATATTGCGCAAAGTATCTTCTTTATTGTCTTGGCGCAGTTGCACAACAGCGTATGGCTTCTCACTGCTGTGCGGATTAGTTAAGCCTACCGGTTTCATCGGACCGAACAAAAGAGTGTCAGCGCCGCGTTCGGCCATTACCTCTATAGGGAGGCACCCGTCAAAATATTGCGGTGTTTCAAAATCATGAAAAGGCATTTTCTCTGCCGCCAAAAGCGCTTCAACAAAGGTATAGTATTGTTCTTTGTTCATTGGGCAGTTGATGTAGTCATATTGGTCACCCTTATCATAACGTGACTGATACCAAGCCTTTGAAAAATCTATACTTTCCTTATAGACAACCGGAGCAATAGCGTCATAAAAAGACAAGGATTGATGATTGATTTTTTGCAAGATTGCGGCAATAAAATCGGCACTTGTCAGCGGACCGGTGGCAATAATGGTCAGCGGGTCGTCTGCGCTTGGAAATTCGGTAATTTCGCCTTCTATTACCTCAACCATATCGGTTGCCAGCAATTTTTGTGTGACCATTGCCGAAAAACCGTCGCGGTCGACAGCCAAAGCACCGCCGGCCGGTACTTTTGTTGCATCGGCTGTGGACATAATAAGCGAGCCGAAACGGCGCATTTCTTCGTGCATAAGGCCCACGGCATTATGTTCGGCGTCATCAGCACGCAAAGAGTTTGAACAAACCAGCTCGGCAAAATTTTTACTTTTATGTGCCGGTGAAAATTTTTGCGGTTTCATTTCAAATAATTTGACTTTTATTCCGCGTTTGACCAGTTGCCATGCGGCTTCACAGCCTGCTAGTCCGGCACCGATAATATGAACCGTTTGTGTCATTTTTTATGCTCCTTTTGCCGAACAAAATAGCGCTCTTTGAATGTATTGTCCATCATAAAATTACTGTAATCTTAAATCTTTTTTAAAAACAATGTGCGAAAATAACAAGCAAGAATGACAAAGATGAGATAAAAAAATGTTGCTGAATTTAGAAAAATCGTTTTTTTACGCGGTGTTGGTCTTAGGTTTAAGCGTTGGCGCCGCATCGGCCGCCGATGAGCCGGAAGAAGCCGATTCGCTGACCGAGTATGTTCAAGAAACATCTGACGATTCGCCGGAATCTGCAACAGTTGTCCCCAGTGCCGAGCAAAAAACCGAAAACAAAGAAGAATCAACATGGCTTGGCAATTTGGCTTCCACGGTGGCAGAAAAGGTGCCGACGGCAATTACAGGGGATGAAAATGAGCAAATGCCTGTGCACCGCTCCAATGCCTCGGTGTTTGATGTTTCGGGCGTAATGCTTCGAATGAACAGAGAACAGGCTGCCGAAGCCATGCAAAAACGCGGCTATCGCAAAATGTCGGAAAAGTTGGAAATCCCAAATTTTATTCGTTGGCGATACGAAGAAATTTGCCGCAATCAGGGGGTAGTCGGGTTTGAAAGAATAGGCAGTTGCGTGGTGCAAATGGCCAAAAAAAACAGTTATCAATATGTTGAGCACGAAAAATATGCCAATTTTCATACCAAGGAAGAAGTGGAAATTTTTTACACCAGTAACTTTACCGGCAATAAAGTTTATCGGGTAATGTATCGGACCGAGGCGGCTAATATAACCGGCAGCGGCGCCAAGGCAACCTATTTACGCAATTTAAAAGTGTTTGATTTTTGGAAAAAAATTAACCAAAAATATGGTGTTCCGGATAATAAAGAGCAAGTTATTTGGGGATTAGGCGAAAACAAGCCTTCGTTGCAGGCGGCAACCGGTCGGTTGATTTTGAGTGACCCGATGCTTTTGGAACTGGACTATACGCGGATGTCGCGCGAGGATCAAAAATTTATGAACACTGCCGTATATACTTTTTAGGAGCAAATTTGCAATGGAAACAGCATCTACACAATTAGCCGAGCTTGTTTGCACACGCATCAGTCACGACTTAATCGGCAACATCGGTGCCATGAATAATGTTTTAGAAATGTTGGCAGAGGCAAACGGGCAAATGGAACCGGACGACCTTAAACTGATGGAAACAGCGGCGCAGACCTTGAGTGCTCGTCAACAATTTTTCCGTCTGACTTTTGGTGTTGATGGTGGAGAAATAGCGGCGGAAAAATTGCAAAAAATTTGCCGAGAATATTTGCATACGTTGGGCAATCGCTCTTTTCCGATAGATTTTGAATGTAATAATTTTTCGTCGCAAGTGGCAAAAGTTTTATGCTTGTGCTTAATGATTGGCGCCGAAGTGTGTTTGCGTGGTGGGCATATCAAGGTGAATATCGGGCGCAAGGTGGTTATGGAGGTGGTTTCGCAAAATCCGCTGGCGGCAGGCAAAATCAAGACTTATGAGCAAATTTTGGCAGGCGTTGAACCAGAAGAAAACGTTGCCCAATTTGTGCAACTGATGTATTTGCAGGCGCTTTTAGGTAAAGATATACCGCTCGCGTTGTCTGCCAACGAAAAAACAATGGTGCTGACAATCGGCTAATCTTCATTTTTATAAAATCAAAGTTGAATATCGGTTGCTGCTTGACTAACCGATGTTTTTTTTACACTCCCTTATATGCTTCTTAAACCTATGTTGATATTGATTTTAAGGCATTGAAAGCTAAAATTATGCTCGGTCAACAACAAGGAGGGAACTATGGAAAACGGGACTTCTTTGATCGGACTGGACTTTTCGCCGGAACTAAACATGGCGCGCTATTTGCAGAATATTCGTAAATTTCCGCTCCTTAGCCAAGAGGAAGAATATCAACTGGCGGTAAAATACAAAGAAACCGGCGATAAAAAAATTGCGTATCATTTAATTACGTCGCATTTGCGTTTGGTGGTGAAGGTTGTTTCGCAATA
>OMQE01000145.1 GCA_900313155.1 uncultured Rhodospirillaceae bacterium
GTTTTCGTTGCACGCATACAGTTTTAGAACAGAGTTCAAACGCACGTAAAGAAAACTCAAAATCTTCGGCCATAACCTTAAAATCGGAATGAAAACGCAAGTTTTTTAAAACACTGGCTTTATAAAGCTTACCAAATAAAGAAATTGGTAATCTTGGTTTTTGATGTTTTAAAAAAGATTTCAGGGCAAATCCTGTTCTTATAGTCTTATAATATTCGTATTTTTCCAACACTTCAAATCCTGCTTCTTCAATACAATTCTTACGTTTGCACCAAACCATATCCGATTCGCTTTGTAATATAGCTTTGAGCATAATCTCCATAAATTGCGGGCAGAGCATATCATCAGGGTCTAAAAAGGCAATATAATCGCCGTGAACAGTAGCAAGACCTGTATTTCGGGCGGAGGCAACGCCGCTGTTTGGTTGATTGATGATTTTAAATCGAGAATCGCCGAGCGCATATTGTTGCATAACAGAAAGCGAATTATCGGTTGAGCCGTCGTTAATCAAAACAGCTTCCCAAAACGGATATGTTTGATTTTGCAGACTTTCCAAGCTGTATTTTAAAAATTTTTCGGCATTATAGACCGGCACAATCACCGAAACAAGACCAACATTTGTCAGTGGTTGACCAATGGTAAAACGGCGTTTTTTCATCACATCTCCTTCAATTTTAAGCAATAAAAATACCCGCTGTTTTGTAGCGGGCGGATGTTCGAAAACCGTCAATGATCAAGTAAAAAACCGGCTCGGCTTATTTGGCCGAATAGCCTTATTTAGCCGACATCCGTCCTTAACAGAAGCCGGCATATATATTTAAGTCGTATATGCACACACGACTACTTGACCATTGAAAAAGGGTTTTCGACGCCCTAAAAATGCTTTTTTTTAGCATCTCTGATAGAATGGTAATATAGAAAGCAATCCTTGTCCAGCAAAATTTTTTAATTATGTTTTTTTTAGTTCATGCAGACCGTATCAAGCATTGAACGAAGCGTATGACAACAGTTTAAAAAGCATATTACCAACAAAATATCGTCAAGCAAAATTTTTGCTTATTGATATATACTTTAGTTCATATTGTATTTAAATGTTTGATTTAGCGTTTATATGTTTTAGCGGAGGGAACAATGCAAAATACACAAATTGCCAATTACATATTATTCGATTTGGAGCAAAAGCGTAAAATTCCGCTCGGATTTGATGTGAGTAGCCAAATTATTAGCGAGCTTGTTGATGGATGGAACAAAAATGTTTATGTTGTGCCTAACCAAGCCACAAAATTATATCGTCGCGAAATAAAAAAATATACCTTGATGTAAAAAATAATACAAATCGACTCGTTGAAATTAAGACGTTTGGCCTGTCAATATGACCTTGTTTGCATATTTATAAATTTTCAAAAATGACTATATCTCTAATATCGCTTAATTATTGGAATAAGGAAGTTGAAAATATGCGACAGATAAAAGAAAATGAAAAAGTCAAATTGGAAGATAATTTGTTTTTTGCCGGAACCATATATGATAGCTTTGAAGCCCTTGAAGAGGCGATGGGGAAATTACAATTAGAAAGGCCGCTGTTTTTGGTATATTTAGCAAAAAAAGCATTCGCCGAAGAGGTTTTCAAAGCAGCCGGAGAGGAAAATGAATCATTAGAACAGGAAACATTGCCCATGTCGGGAATTATTTTAAATGATCGCTATTTTCAGCACCTGCAATAATAGGCGATAAAAAGTTATCCGACGTAATATTTATTAACATAACGTGATGTGACAAATCTGACTTTATGGTTAAAATATAATCATAAAGGAGATTTGTATGCAAAATAATCCGTTTGCGAATATATTTCGTCAGGCTTTTGAAAAAGACGTGTTGTCCGGTGCCGTGATGACACCGCGAACAACAATAAATCATGCGCCGCGGATAAAAGCGTTTATGTCGGTTCTAAACACATTTTTGCGCCAAGCCGGTGAACGGCCGATTTTGTATCAGCACTATGCATTTAATGAACAAAAGTTGCGTGAATATGCTTTGTTTTTGCGCGGTTATATGCGAGATGCTCAAAAAGTATTGGCTTCCTTGGAACAAAAATATGCCCTTGATGCAGATTTAATCCGCCTGTTTGCCGCTTCAAGCGAATATGTTGTGGCTTCTAATCATCAAACAGCGGATAAACGCATATATGATAATAATGTCGGTTACCGCATTCGAAAAATAGATTTAGCAAAGGGACTTGAAAGAGCAGTTTATGAAGCAAACATTGGAGAAATTGCCGCTTCAACACAAAATTTATTCCTATTTATGCCTTTCCGCCTGAAAGATAACGAACAGATGTTAAGCAAATGGATGTTCAAAACGATGCGTCAAACGTTTGATAATCGGGCGGTGTTTGCCGGTAAAAACGGGGTTGCATCTTATGTGGTGCATTTTCCGATAGAAAAATCTCGCTCTTCAAATATAACATCATTGTTGCAAACATTGCAACACAGCGAGGATTATTTTGAGACGCAAGATATGGATTTTGTTCGTCAATACTGGTTGCCGTATGTGGCAAAAGAATTAAAAGCAGATAGCAATAATTTGGTGCAAAAAGCGTCGCCGTATTCTGCATCTGAGTTATCTGAAAATATGAAAAAACTGACCATTTTCAGCTATTGTGCCGGAACGGCAAACGCGCACAGATGTCTTAATGCTCTTTATTATATCGGCGCGCAAATATATGGCGCAAAAACAATGAAACAGGCGATGAAAAATGTTTTTGTTTGTTCTTACGGATATTTGCCTTTGCAAGCCAAATCGCTTTATTCAGGCGCTCATTTTTATACTCATGCTCTACAAGATAGTGGTCGGCGCGAACCGTTTGTGAATTTGAATAATCATGCCTTATATGAAAAAACCAAAAACACGGAAACAAATCTGCCGGCTCAGGTATCGGTGATGCCGGACGGACGGAATTATATCGTGGCGCTGAATTTGGCACCGGAGATTATTTATACTGAAAATAATGTAGACGGATTTGCTAATCTGAAAGATGGCGAGTTTGGTCATAATATGCTTAATGTCAGCACACCAAACCTAAAAAGCGCAGATAATTATGCCCATAGACTGTTTCAATCGGTGATAGAAAACAGCAGTCAAGGCCGGCGCGGGCAAGAGGTCTTTAATCTGAACAACAACGCAGCCCCAATAAACACCTTGCAAAACGCCGTGATATGGTCACGTCGCAACATCTTGCAAATGGGGTAGGGGAAGTTAATTGCCGTTCGGGCGTTGACAATAGCCCTTTTGTTGTAAAAAGTACATCAGTTCGTCATCAGCTTGTTGTGTTTCGTCATTTTCTTGTTCGGAAATAATTTTCGGCTTGCCGTTAACGGTAGTACGTTTTTCGCCATATTTATCAAGCAATTCGCGATAATAGTCCAACAAACCGATAACCGCATTGGCGCCTATTTTACAAGTTACCGTATAGTCCGTTTCCGCACCTTCAACTTCCAGTTTGCTGACCAAATATATGGTACAAATATCTTGAAAATATTCGGCTTCCAAAGAATTAGTTGTCCGTATGTTGCCTTTTTCTTCAACTTTTTCCACGCCCAAATAGTTTGTCCCTTTTTTACAAGAGTTCAGGGCGTGTAACAAACCGGTATATACATATTGCGGTTGATAGTCAAAATGTGCCAGTTCTCGATTGCGCAACAAAATTTGTACATCATTAAAACCGTGCAGATTCGGTAAAATATCCGTTGGTAAAAACAAATTAAAATCACCATATTTCAAATGGCAGGCGTTTTCTTCCGGTCCTACGATAATGAGCGGAGCATCTGAAGCATCTTGCGGATTTTGAGCCATTGCCGGCATACAAGAATGTAGAGCATTAACAAATTGCGGTAAAAAAACATCATCTCGAACCACAGATTCTTGCAAAATAGGTTGTTCGTCAACCTTTTTATCTGCATCATCAGTTTGTGAATCGGACTGTTTCTGGGTTTGTTGTTCAAGGTTTGCAGAAACAGCGTTTTCAGGTACAACTTCGGTTTCTTCTACTGTTTGAGGTATAACGGTATCTTCAGCGTGCGCCGCTGAAAAAATCAGCAACAAAACCAAAGGCAACAGATATTTCATTTTCTTCTCCCTCTCTTTTCTGTTCATATTAAATTGTTTTACGGCAAAGTCACGCAACTTTTGAAAGAATTTAACAGTAAAACGCAAAAAGGAGGCGTGAACCATATCATCACGCGCTCCTTCCAGTCCGCGATTGTTCAAGAAGCTCAGGCCGGTTGATATAACAATCAAGGCCGTATCTTTAAAACACATCACCGGACTTACCGCTCAAACATTGATGGTAAAGGACTTTATTTCAAAATTCCTTAGCCTCAGACGTCTGGCGACGTTTCTGCTGAACGATTTAGAATTCGACTGCTCAAAAACACCACCGTTCAACCGAACACTGTTGATTTATGCTTTGTCATGCTGTTTTCAAGCCGCCTAAAGCTAAAGAGCATGAAAATATGCCCAAAAGTTGATGCAAAAAAATATTTTAAAAATAATATTGACAAAATGTGAAAAAATGGTGTATAAACATAGTGATTTTTTATTATTAACTTTAACAAATACAATTATGGCAAAAGTAAGAGAATTGACGAGCAATAAGCTCGCTTGCGTCATTACCTATGGCGCGTTAAAAAGAACAGTGGCAGAAAACGAGATTCTGGGCGTGCATGGCATGCATGAAATTCCCGATGTCGGTGAGTTCAACCATTGGAACATGAAGAGAGTTGTTCCATGTGTGGTTGAAGATGGAAGGTATGTCGATATTCGCACCGGAGAGCAGGTTTCTGTCCAAGGAAACAGCCAGGTCTGGCCACTTCTGACCGGAACGGTGTTATGTTATCCAGACGGCAAGCAACTGCTACTCTCACGACGCTTCAACAAAGAAGGCAGTATCATGGTGCTTGACATCACCGATACCGAGCACCCAGTGAGTACAAACAGCCTGACGGTTAAGAACTAATCTAACCCTTTAGGCAACAAAATCCCCTTGTAAAGCAATGGCTTTCAAGGGGATTTTTTGTATCATAGATTTGTTTTTCAAAAGTCTGTTTTCGTGAACCTTCTAATCTTAAGATTGATGATGAACATCAACAACTATGCCGTGGCAAAATATTACCACGGCAAATATGAAGTGGTTGAGTTGTAATTTTAGTTACTTTCCATCATTACCTTTGGTGTTTGTAATAACTTTTGACATACCAGCATTTTTTTCAGCATTGATATTTCTGATAACTGGCAATAAATGTTTTGGCATTTCACCATTATAATTTTTAGCAACATACTCTCTCAATTCTGCTTCTCTTGCTTTCGGACTTGCAGTCAAAGGAAGTTCGCCTATAACAACAGGGTGCCCGTCCTTATCTTTTCTTTGCGTATCGATAGGGTGAATATCGCCAGCATTATTATTTAAAACAATTTGCTTACTTCCCCATTTATTATCACCTTCAATGTTAAATTCATTGTTTGCGTAAATAACGGTTACATAAGAGTTTGGTCTTGTAACTTGTTGAGTTTCGTCCCACACAGCATCAACGGTATCTTCTGGTTTTGCTAATATAGCAAATCTGTCATATTCTGGACCATCTTTTAACTTACCAAAAGCAGATTCACCAGGTTGAAGGTCATCCCAAGATTTACCTCCTTCAAATTCATATTTCGGACCTTTCTTATTCTTATATGTATCTTTACTTCCATCTTCATAAGTTCTGGTAATCAGTGCTTCACCTTCTTTAGCAACAGATTCAACACCTGTATCAGTACAAAGATATTTTTCACCAGGAACACATTTTGTAACCATTTCTCTAATCGGGAGTTTAGCAACAGCCATACAATCACGATTGCTAATGATTGCGTCAATGGTTTCTTTGGATTGTTTATAAGCGGTCATTATTATTCTCCTTAAAATATTGCGTAAAACCGAACGGTTTTTCACAATGTTTTCGGGGGATAACAGGGAAAACGAGCAAAACCAGAAAAATGCCTGATATTAAAATATTTATTGACAAAAGTTATTTTGCGTGATATAAAAAAAGTGACATTGATTTTTAATGTTCCTTATTTTTCAATACATTAAAAGAGTGATATTAATTTGATCCTTGAATAAATATTTGAAAAGGATTTAATATGATTTATGGCTACATTAGAACTTCAACAGATAAGCAAAACAATGAGAATCAACATTATGAAATAGAGCAATTTGCGGCGACAAACAACCTCACAATAAACAAATGGATTGAGGAAACAATATCTTCCAAAAAGGATTTAGAAGAACGTAAACTTGGAAAGTTGCTTAAAAAAATTAAGCAAGATGATATCATTATAGCAAGTGAATTAAGCCGTTTAGGGCGTAATTTATTACAAGTAATGTCTATA
>OMQE01000017.1 GCA_900313155.1 uncultured Rhodospirillaceae bacterium
GCTCGAGAATGACAGTAGGAAAAAACAAGGAGGTAAGAATGACAGAGGTGGGTATTAGGTATATGCATAAGTGTATAAAAATACTTGCGACAAATGCAGATAAAAGGTATGCTAGCGGAAATTTAACAGAGAAGTAAGTAGATGAACAAAAAGAACTATGTCAAAATTTTAGGTGTTGTCAGTTTGGTCTTGGGACTTTGCTCTTGTGCAACCGGAACGCCTGAATTAGCCGGACTTTCGCCGCAAGCACAGGCGGAAATTATTAAAAATTACGGTGGTATTTATAAAGTTGGCAAACCATATCAAATTGCCGGTCGGTGGTATTATCCGAAAGAAGATTATAATTATTCTGAAACCGGTATGGCATCTTGGTATGGTGAAGACTTTAACGGAAAAGTAACGGCGAATGGTGAACGCTATAATATGAACACATTAACAGCGGCACATCGAACATTGCCGTTGCCGTGTATTGTAAAGGTGACGAATTTGCAAAACGGATGTTCAATTATTGTTCGCGTTAATGACCGCGGTCCGTATGTTAAAGACCGAATTATCGATTTATCTAAACACGGTGCGCAACTTTTGGGTTACATGGGACAGGGAACAACCAAGGTTAAAGTGGAGATTCTGGAAAAGGAGAGCAAGGCCTTAAAAGCCGCTATGTTAAATGAACCGACAGCAGACAAAGAAGCGGCTTTGGCGGCGGCAGAAAGTGCTCGTCCGGCCGAGTCATTGTATGAATCTTCTGCCGAGCGCCAAAAAGTAGGTGCAAAAGAAGAAGAAAAAATGGCGGCAATTTATGCCAGTGCCGGCGGTAAAACAGTTCAGGTCGGAGACTATGAACCGAAGGTTGCGACCGGTGAACCCGTAGCATACGGCTCGGCGGCATCAGCAGATGGCGTGCAGAAAAAAGGTTCTTATGGTCAAATGAGCGGAAATATCCAAACCACCGATAATAAAGGCGTATATGGCGTTGCGGCGACGAATCCTGATGCAAGCGGCGGAAAGGCAACAACTGATAAAGGTTTCCGATATATGAACGGGTATTATTACATTCATGCCGGTTCTTTCTCGCGTTATGATTTGGCTCATCAGCAATTAGTGCGGCTTAAGGAATACGGAAATCCGCATATTACTAATGTTGATGTGAACGGTAAAAATTATTACCGCGTGGTGGTCGGACCATATAGCCACAGGCAGGAAGCGACCGTGGCACAGGCAAAGATGAAATATTACGGTATTAAAGATACAACAATTTTGCAAAAATAGGAGATGAAAATGAGATTAAATGTAGCAAGTTTGGTGATTTTGGGTGCTCTGTTCAATGCAGTGCAAGCTCAGGCTTTTGAAACAACGGCAAAAAATGCAATTTTGATGGATTTTGATACCGGAACTTATTTGTTTGAAAAAAATATTGATGAGGCGGTGCCGCCGGCTTCGATGAGCAAATTAATGACTGTTTATATTTTAATGAATAAAATAAAAGATGGCAGTATTAAGCTGACAGATACCTTTACGGTTAGCGAAAATGCGTGGCGCAAAGGCGGTGCGGCAACCGGCGGTTCAACCATGTTTTTGCGCATTGGTGATGAAGTGAGTGTGGAAGATTTGATTAAAGGAATAGTTATTCAATCGGGTAATGACGCTTGTATTGTGGTGGCAGAAAACATTGCCGGTTCAGAAGAAGATTTTGCCAGATTGATGAATGAAACGGCGCGAAATTTAGGGTTGTTAAACAGCAGTTTTGCTAATTCAACCGGTTTGCCGCATCCTGATCAAAGAATGTCGGTGGAAGATTTAGCCAAACTTTCTCAACACATTATTCGTGAATTTCCTGATTTATACCATTATTTCAGAGAAAAAGAGTTCACATATAACAACATTAAGCAAGGTAATCGCAATCCGTTGTTATATTCTATGAAAGGTGCCGACGGTTTGAAGACCGGACATACGGAAGAAGCCGGTTTTTGCCTGAATGCATCGGCCGTGAAAGGTGACAGACGCTTAATTGAAGTGATGAGTGGTATGTCTAGCAATAAAGAGCGTTCTGAAGAGGCAGAGCGTTTGATGAGTTGGGGATTTAGAGAATTTGATAATTTCAAATTTTTTGATAAAGGACAACCTATTGCCAAGGCGCGCGTTTGGTATGGAAAGGTTCCGGAAGTTGATTTGACGGTTGCCGAAGATGTGATTAAAACGATTCACTTGAGCAAAACAGATAAAGTAAAAGTTAAGGCGGAATTTGATGAACCGGTTCAAGCACCGATTGTTGCCGGTCAGCAATTAGGACAACTAAAAATCAGAGTTAAAGGGCAAAA
>OMQE01000033.1 GCA_900313155.1 uncultured Rhodospirillaceae bacterium
AGCTATTAAAACTTGGACAGGCACTAAAGCTCAATATGATGCTATTGTTAGTAAAGACAGCGGAACGCTATATTATTTGACAGATGCGCAAAAAATTTATTATGGCACCAATTTGGTGTGTGAAAAATTTAATCGCAATATCGGTGAAATTATTACTTCATCTATTCCGCTTACTGATGCAGGGTTACATTTATTAGACGGTAGTTTAATTCAAGGTGGAGGTATTTATGACGATTTTGTGCAATATATCGCCGGTTTGGTGAATACGTATCCGCAGTGTTTTTGCTCTGAAGCAGAGTGGCAACAATCTGTGAACACTTATGGGGTTTGCGGTAAATTTGTATATTCAAACAACACCGTTAGACTGCCAAAAATTACCGGATTTATTGAAGGAACTGTTGATAGTAATGCTTTAGGTGAATTAGTAGAAGCAGGATTACCGAATATTACTGGATATATATTTGCTGGTGGGAGTTACGGATCATCAATATTTTCATCTTCATCAGGCTTTATTCAAAACGGTTCAAACAGCGGTTGGAGGACAAATACGGTTCAATATTCTGAAACAGGTGCTTCAGACACGGTATCGTTTGACGCATCACGCTCGTCATCAATTTACGGACAGTCTAATACGGTTCAACCTCAATCTATTAAAGTATTTTATTATATTGTGGTTGCGAACTCAACAAAAACAAACATTGAAGTTGATATTGATGAAATTGTAACAGATTTAAACAGTAAAGCGAATAATGCAGATGTTGTTCATTTAGCAGGAACAGAAACAATCAGCGGAAACAAAAAATTTACCGGTATGACTATTTTTGATAGACCTATCAGCGCCGGTTCTTCTGATTTATCGGGTGATGTTGTAACAACAGAAGCTATGCTTAAGGCTAATGATGATACTATGTATAACTATGTTAAGCTTGGTAATGGGTTATTGATTCAATGGGGACATATTCAACAAAACAGTCAGCAATTAAATGTAACTTTTCCTATCCCCTTTAAGAATACGGCATATAGAATGTTCACACAAGATGCAGGTGTAGCTAGTGGTTATTCGTATGCCGGTGTAACAGGGATAGGCAGAACAACAACAGGGGCAACTTTATATAGTTATTATGCAAACCGATATTATGATTGGCTCGCAATAGGTTTTTGGTATTAAGGAGTGAAAACAATGTATGAAAATTGGAAAATATTAAAATCTGAATTAGAAGAAAAACAAAAAGAATATACAGATGTTGCAAATTGGTGTAATGAAAGCGGTCAATATATGATTGAAGATGACGGAACATATTATAATGTTGTAAAAATTTCTGAGCCGACCGAGGAAGAAATCAAAGCGGCACGGATTGCAAAGCTGAAAGCAAATTTGTCGGCGACTGATTATGTCGTAATCAAGATTGCCGAAGGCGTCGCCACAAAAGAAGAATATGCCGATGTTATTGCTCAAAGACAGGCTTGGCGTGAAGAAATAAATCAATTAGAAGGAGAAAAGGAAGATGGATTGGGGATTGATTAGCGGATGCACATCTCTGCTGGGGCTGATTGCCACATTGGTCAAAATAGGTGAATGGAAAGCCCGAAATGAAGTGCAACTCGATAATTTGGAAAAAAGAATAGACAACAGCGATGGTAAAATGGAAGCCATCGCTGTTTTGCAATCGCAACAAAATTTGGTCTTAACCGAAATCAAAACGCGGTTGGAATTTTTAATTGAAGGAAAGACAAAAAGGAAAAAAGCAGATGGTTGATGATGTAGATATTTTGGCGCGCACCATTTATGGCGAAGCGCGCAGTGAAGGGCAAGAAGGTATGGAAGCGGTGGCTTGCGTAGTGATGAACAGATACAGAGCGGGTAGATGGTTCACCGGATATCTGGTTTATGGAAGTAAAAAAATTCCGAGCGTTGCGCAGACGTGCTTAAAGAAAAGGCAGTTTAGCTGCTGGAACAAAAACGACCCGAACTATGTGAAAATTTATAATGTGACACCGATGGACGCCGTGTTCAGACAATGTATGAATATTGCGCAACGTGCCATCAGCGGTGAGCTGAAAGATTTTACCAAAGGTGCCACCTATTACCATACAAAGCAAATTAAACCGGTGTGGGCGTTGGCGCACACGCCATGTTACAAATGCAAAAATCATGTATTTTACAATGATATAGACGGAGGAAAAAATGAAGAAAACTAACAAGCAACCGTATCATTTTTGGCAGTGGTTGATTTTGAGCATAGCGCGTATTAAGCGGTTATATTTTTTGGCTTGGGGAATTGTTATTTTGTTGATAATTACCCTATATAAAACCGATATTGGCGCATTTTTCAATAAGGTTTGGTAATGAAAAGTATAATTTTTGCTTTATTGATGTGCTTTTTCAGCGCTTATGGCGGTTATTTATACGGCAAGAGCCAAATCAAAACAAAAATTGTGGAAAAACAGGTGGAGGTCATTAAATATGTGTCGCAAAAACGAGCGCAAATACAGGCTCAGCCTCATGCTACTCGTGACGAGTTGCTTATGTTGCTGCGCAAAGGTGAGCTGTGAACAGCAGCTTAAACCTGTTTTTCCGCACGGCGGTGCGCCTGTGGCCGATGAGCTGCAAAATTTGAGCGCAGAAGAATATCCGCATTTGTGGGAATGGCTGGCGCGGCTTAATAAATTACGTTTAGAACTGGAAAACAATGAAGAAGATAAAAAAAATGATTAAGGAGGAATTATGGCAAAAAGGAAGAAAAAGACCTCATACTCTTGCACGGAAAGCATGGATATGTTGGCAAAATTGCAACAAATGGCCATAGATGAAGGCAATATCAATTTGGCACTGAAGGCAGAGGAGCTGAAGTGCAAAATTGCATCGGCTATGGCTGAAGATAAAACAGAAGAAGATGAAGAAATAACAAAAATTTTGGTGGATTTTATCAATGACAAACAATACGATCGTCAAGATACCGAAAATATTTGCACCGCTACTGACGGAAAAGAAAAGGTATAAGCTGTATTACGGCGGACGTGCCGGCGGTAAAAGTTACGCGTTTGCCGATAGTTTGTTGCTTTTGGGACGGATGAAAAAACTGCGTATTGCCTGCATGAGGGAGGTACAAGACAGTATTAAAGATTCTGTTTATAAGCTGTTATCAGACCGCATTATGACACATAAGCTGACAGACTATAAAGTTACGGCCACGCAAATTGCCAACAAAATAACCGGTACAACATTCATATTCAAAGGTTTGCGCGAGCAAGCAGCAGGCAATATTAAATCGCTTGAAGGCGTGGATATTGTTTGGCTGGAAGAAGCGCAAAAAATCAGCCGACACAGTTGGGATATTTTAGACCCGACCATTAGAAAGCCGGAATCTGAAATATGGATTTCGATGAACAGAGAGCAGGAAAATGATCCGGTTTGGGCGGCGGTGGCAGCTCATCCCGACGAGAGGACATTGGTTGTTAAGGTAAATTATACCGATAATCCGTTTTGTCCGGATGAAATGCGTTATTTGGCGGAAAAGTGCCGCTTGGAAAATCCTGATGATTATGAACATATTTGGCTTGGTGCGCCGGTTAGTGCCGGCGCCTATAAGCTGATTACTTATAAGTCTGTCCATTCGGCAATGTCTTGTTGTTGGCGCGTGTCTTCGGCACCGCTGATTATCGGTATAGATGTGGCGCGGTTCGGAGATGATGCCACGGTGATGTGTTTCAGGCGCGGTCGGGTGTGTTTGGAATTTAAGATTTTTAAGCATTTAGATAATGTAGCGGTGGCAAATCAGGCCACTTTTTTTATTCGTCAATTTCGGCCGGCAAGGGTATTTATTGATGCCGGCGGTGTTGGTGGCGGCGTGGTCGATATTTTGCTTGACCGCGGCTTAAAACGCGTGGTGCGGCCGGTGATGTTCGGTGCCGGTGCTTTAATGGAGGAACGGTATCATAATCGGCGGGCCGAAATGTGGGACGAATTGCGGCAGTGGCTTGAAAATGAACAAGGTGCCCAGTTGCCGCCGGACGAGATTTTGGCGGCGGAATTGTGTGCGGTCAATAAAAAATATGACAGCCGCGGTCGCTTACAACTGGAAGAAAAAGCCGAAATCAAACGGCGTATCGGGCGTTCGCCGGATATGGCAGACGCTTTGGCGCTAACCTTTGCCGAACCTGTGTATGATACCGATATACAAGCTGAAAGTGATTTAAAACCAAACAGTTTGGAGAGCTTGTTTAGCGCTAAAAAATCCGATGCCGGTTGGTAACAGCGATTTTTATAATAAGAAAAGCAAATATTCAAAGGAGATATAATGGCTAATTTTAGTAAGCAATTCGCGGAAGAATTCGTTCTTCCGGACGGATCTGTCGCATCGTCAGTCGCAGATGTTGACAAGTATTTAAAGGCAAACGGGCTTGCCCATGCCGGCGACTTTTCAGCCGAATATATTAAAAATATTCGATATCAACAAGAACAAAATCGGCGCAAAGAAATTTGGGCCGATTTTCTTTACAACTATAAAAGGATAATATGGAAATGAGTGAAATCAGAGAAGAAATAGAACGTCAATTTGCCGCAAAAGGCTTGTTAGAGCCAAAAGCCGAAATTGGCGTTTCGGAAGAAAAAAAATCTTCGACAAACACATCAGAAGATATTGCTAAACCAACAGAGGTTTTTGAAGCTCCGCAAAGTTTTGAAGAAAAATTTGCAAAAGATTTCAAAAACTTATCACCGGAATGGCAACGCTTTTTATGTGTGCACGAAGAACAATTTAATCAAGCCATGAATAATTGTGTGGCAAAGCTTAACAGCTATGCGTGGATTGAGCAAATTTTTGCCGCTAACAAAGAGCGTTTGCATACCCAAGGCATTCAAAAAATGCAACAGTGGCTTGAGGGGCTGGCAACCATTGATGCTTTGTTACAGGAAAAACCACTGGAAACGTTGAACGCTATTGCTGTTTGCTATGGCATAAAGCCGCTCAAAAACACCGATAAACCGGAATCTGAAGCCATAACGCGAGAGGTTGTCGGGCGTTTGTGCAATTTAGAGCGTAACTATCGAAGTATGCAGGAACATTTGCAACAGGAAAAATATCAGCGTTTAACGGAGCTGGTTGGCTTGTTTGGTAATCAGACTGACCAAAACGGGCACTTGTTGCATCCTTATTTTGAAGAAGTTAAGCAACAGATTTTCAATTTGTTGCTGAGCGGTACTGCCGGTGATGTGGCACAGGCTTATGAACAAGCTTTGTGGATGCATCCGACAGTGCGACAAAAGCTGATTGAACAACAAATCAGCACGGCGGCCGCCGAGGCGCAAAAAGCCAAGCAAGCTTCTTTTGCACCGAAAGGCAAATCGGAAGCACCGGCTCGAGAACTGACCTTGCGTGAGGAAATCGAGAAAAATATGGCTGCTTTCAGGGATTAATTTTTTTAATAGTAGAAAAGGATAAATAAAAATGAGTAATTCTAATTACAGTGATGTTTTAACCGCAACATTGGAAAGTCGTTCACGCACTTTACGCGATAGTGTTTCCAAAAACAATGCGCTTTTAAGCCGCTTGAAAGAAAAAGGCAATCAGCGTCCGATTTCCGGCGGTTCTAAAATTTTGGAAGAACTGGAATATGGCGAGGGCGATATGGTGTGGTATTCCGGTTATGACACAATCAGCTATACGCCAAAGCAATTGTTCACAGCTGCCGAATATGCCCTTAAACTTTGTGCCGTTCCGGTGGCTATTTCCGGTGAAGAAATGCTGAAAAACAGCGGAGATGAACAAATGATGGATTTGTTGGAAAAACGCGTGAGTAACGCCGAAAAAACACTTTGCAACAAAATTTCGCAAGCCATATATAGTGACGGCACCGGCTCTTCGGGGAAAGAAATCGGCGGATTGGCTTTGTTGGTGGCAGATGACCCGACTTCGGGAACTGTCGGTAACATCAATCGGGCAACAACCGGTAACGAATTTTGGCGCAACCAATCGTCAACCAAAAATCTGACAAAAGCCAATATCACTCAAGAAATGAGCGCACTTTATAACAAATGCACCCGTGGTAGTGATAAGCCGGATTTGATTGTTTGTGATGATGCTCTTTATGGTATTTATGATTCCACTTTGATGGATATGCAACGTTTTTCGGACCCGAAATTGGCTGATGCCGGTTTTGTGAGCTTAAAGTTCAAAGGGGCTGACGTTATTTATGACGGCGGGCAGGGCGGTTATTGTCCGGCTAATCATATGTATTTCTTGAACACCAATTACATTTATCTGCGCACGCATAAAGACCGTGATATGAAGGTAATCGGCGGTGAAAGAATGGCTATCAACCAAGATGCTTTTTATAAAATTATCGGTTGGGCCGGCAATATGACGATGAGTAATGCGGCTTTGCAAGGTGTGTTGATTCACAGCACGGCAGCTTAGTTCGGAGCGCTAAAAAAGGTGTTGTCGCTTGTTTTTTGTGAGCGGGCGACAACGCTTTTTGTATTTAAAAAAAGAAAATGAAAGGAATTTGATGATGGATATGGATTTTGCATTATTTCAGCAGGTGACAACCGGCAACGATGATGAACGTAACGTGGCGGCGCGATTTTATGATAAGGCTGTTAAAACAGGGCAGGTGGCTGATAACGGAATGCCGATTTTTAAAGATGTAACATATATAGAAATTCGGCTCAAAGATAACAGTACAGAAGTTTTTAATCAACCGGCAACAGAAGAAAAAATTAAGCGTTTTCCGCGTGAATATGCCTTGTATAAATTGGCTAAAGAAAAGAAAAAAGAAGGCACACCTTTAGAACAATTTGCTTTTTTGACGGCATCGGAGCTTGAAACTTGTCAGAGCAGGGGAATTTTTACGGTAGAAGATTTGGCGTCTTTGGCACAGGATAAGGTGCAATTTTTAGGGTTGCAGAACGAAAATGAGCTTGCCAAAAAATTTATGCAAAACGCCAAAGACAACAGCACTCTGGCTGAGATGGTGCGCAAAGAAAAAGAATATTTGCATCAAATTGCCGATTTGAAAGAACAAATTCAAAATTTGCAACAAGCAGTTAAAAAACATTCTTGGTCATTCAGAGGAGATAAAAGATGAAAACAATATTAGAAATTTGCCGCGAAGTGGCCGATTTGGCCGCTGTCAAACGGCCGGAAGATTTATTCAACAACATCAGCCAACAGGAAAACATTTTTTTAAGTGTTGCAAAATCGACACTGGACAGCTTGTTGCGCTATGGTGATTGGCAGGCTTTAACCAAAGAAGGATGCTTAACAACCGTGTGTGGCAAAAGCAGTTATGCCATCACCGATTTTGCACCTGACTTCTTTTGTTTGTTGAACAACACCATTTTTATTAAAGATATGCAAGAACGGGTGATTGGAGCGATTACACCGGCACAATGGATGAAGGAAAAATATTTTTCCAGCCCGAGCAACGATATTAAGTTCAAAATTCAGAACGGACGTTTCGTTTTTTTATATCCGCCTGAAAAAAGAACGAAAATTGTTTTTCAATATCGTTCCGATAACATTGTTTGGGACTATAAAACATTGGCGGAAAAAAATGTTTTAACCGCTAATACCGATGTGCCGATTTTTGATGAATATTTAGTGAAATTGGGCATTTTGTGGCGTTGGCTTAAACGTAACGGATTGGATTATGGCGAAGAATATAACGAATATGAAAAAGAGTTGAAAAAACGTTTTGGCACCGAGTTGGCAACCAAAGATATTTGCTTGGCGGCAAACGCCGATATAGAAAGTAAAGGAGCTGTTCATGTTATTAAAATTACCGATACGCAATAATAAATCCGTGAATGTGGCTTTGCCGGCGCCGACAAAGGGGCTGAATGCCCGAGACAGCTTGGCAAATATGGATGCGGGATTTGCCATTGTGATGGACAATTATGTTCCCAAAGATACGAAGGTAGCCTTGCGTGCCGGATATGTCAGCTATGTTTTGTTTGATAATGCTGTTGAAACGTTGGCTTCTTATCAAAGCGGTGAAAATTTACGTTTTTTTGCCATTTCCGGCGGTAAAGCCTATAAAATTAACTCGCGCGGACAAAAAGATGCATACGAAAATGTGGAATTTTCTACAAGTTACTGCCAAACAGCGCAGTATAAAAACTATCTCTATTTTGTTAACGGGCAAGATACGCCGAAGGTTTTTTATATTGATGCCGAGGGTGTGGAGCATTTTGAAAATTGGGGCTTCAACGCCGGCGGGTTAATTCCGGCATCTATTGTTAATATCGGCGTTTCTAAACAGCGCTTATGGTTTGTCGAAAAAAATTCGCTTAAAGTGTGGTATCCGGAAGTGGCGGGCAACATCAGCGGTACGTTACAATGTTTTGATTTTTCGCAAGTCAGTCGTTTTGGCGGGCATTTGGTTGCGGTTGCAAACTGGACGCAAGACGGCGGTCAGGGTATTGATGATTTAACAGTTTTTATCACCTCTGAAGGAGAGGCATTGGTTTATTCCGGAAGCAATATCAATGATGCGTCAGACTGGAAATTACGTGGTTCATATAAAATCAGTGCGCCGATAGGGTATCAGTGTTTGGTGCCGTATTTGGGCGATGTGGTGGTGATTAGCGAAGATGGGTATATTCCGCTTTCAAAAGCTTTACCTTTAGATCAGGTGAGTGCGTCATCTTTAGCTTTCAGCGATGCCATTCGCGGATTGGTTTTGGAGCGGACCGCTCAAAATGCCAAACAAAAAGGCTGGCAGGGGATTATCTATAATCGCGGGGGTATTGCAATTTTTAATGTTCCGGTGGCTAACCAGTTTGAACAGCATGTGATTAACCTAAACACGGGGGCGTGGTGCAGATGGACCAATATTCGGGCACTTTGTTGGAAAATGTTTGACGGGCGCTTGTATTTTGGTGCCCAAAACGGGGTTTATTTATACGACGAAGGATACAGTGATAACGGTCAGCCTATTGTGGGCGTGGTGGAACAGGCATATACAGATTTGGGAACCGCAAGTTTGAAAAAAATCCAGTTGATTAATCCGCGGACCAAGGCCAGTTCGCAATACGGATTGGTGATTTATACCAATATGGATATGGAAAAGCAAAATATTGATTATAGCGAAAGTATCGGATATGCCGGCATAACGAAATGGAACGCCGTTAAATGGTCAACCATGGCGCGTCCGGTGGGCACAAAATGGGGCATTTCCGGCAGTAAATTGATGCAGAGCCAATGGCTGGCTGTGTCGGCAACAGGCTATAAGCTCAGTGTGGTGTTTAAGACTAAAACAAGCGGAAAGTTTATTGAATGGTTTGAAACCGATATTCGTTATGAGCTTGGAAACGGAGTGCTTTAAGATGACATACGAAATTGTGCGCGATATTGACAACCATATTGCCCATTGGGTTTGCAACGGTTTGCACGAGCCGGCAAATTGGCTGGGAGATAATTTGACCTATGGTTTTTCTGACGGAACAAAAATGCTTGGCGGGCTGATTTTTCATGATTATACGGCGCATCACAGCGTGTGGTGGACGGTATATGCGCCGGATAGGCATTGGTGCACAAGGCGGATGTTACGGCAGATGTTTCAGACGGCATTTGTGGGGCTTGATTGCAAGCGCATCAATTTGTTGGTCAGCGCGAGTAATGTCGTCAGTTTGAAGTTTGTGCAAAGGCTGGGGTTCAAAGCGGAAGGTCTGTTGCGCAAATTCAGAGATAACGGTGAAGACTGTTATTTTTTCGGGATGCTTAAAGATGAGTGTCCGTGGCTTTAATTTTATTTTTTTAAGGAGAAACAAAAAATGAGTAAATCTATCGGAAAAGTATTCGGAACAGGGTCAACCACCCCTTATGGATACGAAACGAACTATACAAATTATTTGCGTAATTATGATACAAAAAATTATGACAGCACGCTGAATAATTTAACTTCGCAAGCGCTTAATATGAGCCAAAATTTGGGAACCGTATTGCCGGCGTATCAATTCACGGTTGATGGTTCAGATGCGGCGCAACAGCGCGTTGAGCAGGCAACATTTAATGCCTATGCCGACCAGTTGGTGCCCCAATTTGCCCAGCAAACAGCCGATATGCAAACAAACCTTATCAATCAGGGAATTGGTATTGGCAGTGAGGCGTATCAGCGGGCAATGGGCGGTTTGCAGGCATCGCAAAACAGTGCTTTGCAACAGGCGGCGTACCAGAGTGTGAGTGCCGGACAAGATGCGTTCAGACAGTCGCTGGAAAACAACATTTCGGCAGCCGATTTTAGTAACAAGGCGCGACAGAATTACATTGACCAGATTTTGTCGCTGTTACAAAATTCGGTTTCCGGCTATCAAAATCAGCAACAACTATACAATGCTAATGCGGCGGTGCAAAACCGGATTGATTCGGCAAAGCAACAAGCGTGGAATAATATGCTGGATACGGCAAAAACAGCAAAAACAGTTTTTGGAAATGTAAAATAATTTAATTTTAATCAACAGAGCGAAAACCGTGCGTTTTTTATAAAGCGTGCGGTTTTTTCTTTTTTTATAAGAAAGGAAAAGTAATATGGTAGAAACAGTTAGAGAAACAATAGAACGTGTAATGCGTGAGCAAGAGAATTTTAATAATCCGCTGACGATAAATACACCGATAGGCAGTCGGACTTTTTATGAACGAGATGATTCGCCTTTAGTGCAAAAAGCTCAACAAGCGCAAACAATGCAATCGACACCACAATATAATATTCGTGATGATAAAAATTATGCTTGGGATATGCCAAAATCGGATTTGCAACCTAGTTGGGGCGATAAATTGCAATCTTCATGGAACGAGGTTAAATCTATGGTGAATAATTTTGCGAATGGGACAGAAGCGGCTGTAGCCGGCTACACTGCCGGTTCAACTTTAGGAAATTTTGATGAAGGTATGGGCGTAGCAACCGCTATAGTTACCGCAAATCCGAATAATTATACTTTAGGACGCGATGGTACCAGAAAATGGCAAAATGATTTACAGCAGCAACATCCGTTTATTTATGGTGCATCCGAATTTATTGGCGCAATGCAAACTCCGATGCATTTGGCAAAAGGAGAAAATTTTAAACAGAAAGCATTTAATGCCTTTACAGATACTCTAAATGCTTCTGCCGGATATGCCGAAAATTGGAATGATTTTGGTACCAATTTAGTGGCAAACGGAGCAGCCAACTGGCTTGGATTAAAATTCGAACAATTACCAATATTCAGAGCATCGGCAAAACCTTTGATGCAATTGGGTAAAAAATTTTTTAAGCAAGGAATAAATTCTTCTGCTGACAAAGCAAAAAATTTGTTTTATAAGAAAGATGACGAAGATGAAGAATACTATTATTAATAAAATATGAGATTAGGAACAGAACATGGAGAAAGAGGTCGTCATAAAAAGGATAAAAGAATTGGGATTAAAGGCAATAGACAATATTGTTTGTTTATTGATTCTATGCGGTTTAATGATTATCTTATTATTTCATAAAATAATCCCTTTTTTTCCTGTTCTGTTCTTGTTTGATTTTTGTTTCTGGTTGGGACATCCGTTATTTTTGAAATATGTTCTAAAACGAAAGTGGTTTGAGTGCACGAAAAACTTTTATCTTAAAATAAAATATATTTTGCTTCCATGTTTGATAATGGAACTTATGGTGTTGTTGTACTACCATAAAGCAACACTTTTTATCATTACAACCATTATGGAAAATAGCAACTTTAGCTGAATTGATGTCTAAAGCGGAAGATTTACGTGCAGACACAGAAAATATGCATCTGGTTGTTAAGACAATAAATGACTTTAGAGAATATTTCAGAAGTATAGAGGTGTTTTAGAAATATAGTCTAATTTTCAGTAGGCAAAAATTATTTTCTTGACTGCCGGAATATTGTTGATGTAAAACAC
>OMQE01000014.1 GCA_900313155.1 uncultured Rhodospirillaceae bacterium
AAATTTCAGCCAAATTGGCGCGCGCCGTGATGTCGGCGGCATCAATTTTCAGTGCTTGTTCATATTCTGCCTTGGCGCTGTCTAAATCGCCTTTTTGCCAATATATATTGCCAAGACCGATATGCGCTTCCTTAATTTGCGGGTTGAGCGCCAACACCTTATAATATGCTTTGCATGCTTCGGCAAATTTGCCAAGTGCACCAAACGAAATTGCCATATTGAAATAGAGCGGAAAATGTTGAGGCGCGCCTTTCAGCGCCTGTTCAAAACATTCAATTGCCTGTTCGTGCAAACCTTTTGCTTGTGCAACCAGCCCCAACATATTCCACGCATTAACGTTTTCCGGTGCCGCCTCCAAAATTTGCCGATACAATTTTTCAGCCTCGCTAAAAGCGCCGACTTGTTGCAATTCTACAGCTTTTTGAAACATCAGTTCATACGACATTTTTCCCTCGTTACTCTTATTTATAAGTATATTTTTGCGAAAATCCATATATTTTTTGCTTGAATTTCAAAAAAAAATACTGTATGTTGACCCCACTTCCGAGGATGCAGATTGTCGCGAAGCATTTGTTGCGATGGTCTCGTTTTTGGGGATATGCCAAAAACTATCGGGACAATAATGTTAATAAAATAAAAAAAGGATATAAAAATATGAAAAGTATTGTTGCTGCTAAAAAGAAAAACAGCCGCCGCTATGGCGAAAATTTGTGGGGTGATGCAAACAGCCCGTTCAATAAAAGATCTTACCGTCCTGGACAACACGGACAAAGAAAAGCAAAAGTTACCGACTATGGTCAACAATTGATTGCTAAACAAAAGCTCAAGGCTTATTACGGCAATATTTCGGAAAAGCAATTCCATAAATATTATGCCGAAGCTATTCGCCGTTCGGGTGATAACGTAGAAAACCTGATTGGTTTGTTGGAATCTCGTTTGGATAATTTGGTTTATAAATCAAAATTTGCGTCTTCGGTTTTTGCCGCTCGCCAATTTGTGAACCATGGTCACGTGACCGTTAACGGCAAAAAAGTTAATATTCCGTCATACATGGTTAAAGTGGGTGATGTGATTGAAGTTCGCGAAAAATCTAAAAAGTTAGCTTGCGTTTTGGCAGCAGTTGAATCGCAAACTCGTGATTGGCCGGAATATTTGGAAGTAGATAGCAAAAAATTGACGGCAAAATATACATTTATGCCGAAGTTTGAAGATGTTCCTTATGCTGCAATGATGGAACCGAACTTGGTTATCGAATTCTACTCAAGATAGTCCCTTATTTTTCGGACATTTTGTTACAAAACTCCTTTTGCTCTCGGGCAAGAGGAGTTTTGTCATCTTGGATGGTCGAGAGGTATTATTTTTCCTTATTCAATATATATATTTTTTTAGTCATAACGAAAAACAAAAAATCTAATTTGGCAATTTTTCTTGCGTTTGTCTAATAGGAAAAATCGTCGTCAAAACACTGATAGAATCGCAAAAAAATTTCCATTATTAAAAAAAAGTAAAAAAAAATTACATTTTTTCGACAAAAGTGCTTGCAATTCATTTTAAAATAATGTATATTCCATTCAGAATGATTGAATGATAGGAGTTTTTTGAAAATGACTTATGCAAAAATTACAGAAATTAAAAGTGCCGATGATGCAAATGAAATCATCTACAACGGCTTTGCTTATACGCGCGGAGAGGTTAATACCGCGTTGCAGTATTTGAGCGACCATAATATTGCTTGGCCGTCAATTGTGGAAGCTGACCCAGACGGCTATGCCGATACGGACGGTGCACGTCGCAAGGCCGCAGCAATGTATGAGACGACACAGGCTTCGTTAGGTAAGCCGGTTGATGCAGAAATGGCACAACGAGCAGTACAATTTATCCGTGACTTTGACGCTCATGAAGAAAGTGTTGTCAATAGTTTTGAAGAAGAAAACGTGGTTGATGGCGACCCGATTAGCGCTTATGACAGCTATAATGAATTGTTGGCACGGTTAGACGGGTATGAAGATGAGCATAACCCTAACGGCACATGGAGACAAATTGTTGCCGATATTGATGAAAGCATTATCTTTGGCAGTGAAAAAGAACCGAATTTAGTTCTTCAAGATACATTGTGGAAAACAGTTAAGACCAACATTTTGCGCAATCGTACTTTGAATAAAGATTGGCAAGATGCAATGCGCAATGGCACGGCTCATGAGTTCTTGAAAGAAGAAATTTATTCGGCATATATGGCTGAAGCTGAAATTCAAGCCAAGGCTTTGGAAGTGAAAGAACCGGAAGGCTTGGAAAAAGAAATCGGTTCGCAAGAGCACGCCAACTATTTAGCTGGTATTTATCAAAAAGCCAGAGAAATTTTTGCAGACTTAGGCAAAAAAGGTAAAAAATTAAAAATCACTGAAAACAGCGCAGTTGTCGGTGCATCTGTAGCTTATGCGAAGTTCAATGAATTTGCCGAATACTTAAGAGTTAAACGCGACACACTGGGTAAGAGAATTTATGGTTCCAAGATTGTTCAAGCAGCAACAGCTTATGCCGACAGATTAGATAAAAATATGGAACAAAAACACCCGAAGTTGTGGGGCAAGTTTAAGAACTTTGCTTTAGGTGTTCGTGCCAGCAAGTATCAAATTCGCGACTACGCTATTGGTGGTGCTATTGTTGGTGCTGCGGGTTTGGTTGGCGCCGGTGCCGGTACGGTAGCTTTAGGCTTGTTCAGTGCATATACGGCAGTTGGTGCTTGGGTGTATCCGATTGTTCAACGCAAACAGATGGAATTGATTAAGGCACGTGCCGCCGGTGATAAAAATATGCGCCAATGGGAAGGTTGGCAAGGTTTCAAAAAAGCCTTTAACACGACTCTGTTTAAAGAAGGCGAAACTGATGAAGAAGGTTATGCAAAAATCAATTGGCGAGATCTCGGTGGTTATCTTGTAAAGGGTGTTATCGGCTCGGCAGCATCACTTGCTGTGATGGATATGGCGACAAACTGGCTGGGTAATGGTAAAGCATTATCTGATGCTGTGACCAACAGCAGTATCGGTCATTGGTTGCAAGGGATGATTAAAACACCTGAAGCCGTCAGAACACAGGCTTTAGCTACCTTCAATCGCTCAATTGTCCGCACGGTTGGCGCCATTGTTCCTTCTGTTGCCACGGTTGCCGGAGATACAACAACTTTGGCCGCCAATATTGTAACTTGGAATAAAGAAGGCATCAAGCGCTCTTGGCAAAATTTACAAGGTAGCTTGACAGGTCTTGCTTTGGTTGGTGCTATTTCCGGTGTTTCTTTGGAAGCGCAAGCAGCGTTTATGAATCACCAATATGCAAATCCTGATGTTCCGGCAGATGCGGCACAAACTCAAGAATCGAACGTTTTATATCAAGATGACAAAGGTTTTTCTATGGTTGAAGACGGCGATAAGGTTGTGGTGAAGAACGGTGACGAAGTTTTATCGTCTTACAACAAAGAAGATATTAAGGGTTGGGACGGTGCAACTGATGAGCAAAAAGCTGCCTTTGCCCAACAAGAAGTTCAAAAGGCTGAAGCCAGAGTTGCTGAAATGCAAGCTCAAGAATCTGCTGAAGCAGCTGCCGCTCAAGCCGCCGCTAAGGAACAAGCTTTGTTAAATGAGTTTAAGGACTTCTTGCCGGTTAATGAGGATGGTAACGCTTATATTCCGACCACCGCGACAGAAGCTAATATGACCGACCATGAGTGGGAGGTATTTAACCGCCGCTTGTCCGGTATTATCGGGACTGAGGAAGGGGCTGCGCACATTGGTGTGGCTCAAGTGGACCCTGATGCCGTGCGTGAAGAAGCATTGATGAACTTGATGAAGTATATGAGCGAAAATCCGGATGCTTTTCCGGCAGGTTCAAACCCGCTGAAAGTTTTGAATGATGGCTTAGAAGCTCACTATTACTCTGTTACCCACGGCTATTTTGACGGTGACGGGCACTGGATTGCCGAAAAATATAAGTGGATTGAAATGGACGGCAAAGAAGTTGAAGTTATGGGACGTTTTGCCAAAGTGGGCGACGGTGATACTTATGGCCGTGTAACGGGTGACTATTTACGCCTGAATGGTCAGAAGTTGAAAATTGAAGACGGATTCGTAACTATTAAGGGCGAAAAAGTTGCTGTTGAAACCGGATATGCCAAAGTTGGTGATGAGATAGTTCAATTTAATCCGGCAACTGATGCAAAAATCACTGTTGATGGAACGGAGTATAATGTTGGTAGCAAGTGGTTGTATGGTGACTCAAGTAACGAAAAGAACCTGAATGCCTTTATGGATATCATTTGTAACGGTAACACCGGTAGCGAAGACTTGTCTATGGAAAATAGTATTCAGACATTGAACGCGGCGGCCGATCATTCATGGAAAACCGGCGAAGGTAATCGTGCCGTAGGTATTGGCCGTAACTGTGATGAGGTGACAGTATTTAAGTTTGCAAAGAAACACATACCTGTTCATCACAATACACCGGCGCCGGCTCCAGAGCCTGAAACGCGGACTATTGTTACAGATACCGCTGTTGCCAAAGAGGTAGAAACCAGAACTGTTGTAACTGATACCGCTGTTGAAAAAACGGCGCCGGAGCCAAAAGAAACAAAGACTTATATTGTCTTTAACAGAGAAGCTGTTAATCCGAAGAGTTTAGACCAGTATGAGGCGCCAGGTCACCAAAAACTCAATGGTGCAACAGTTATCAGAGTAAACACAAGAGAATAACAAAAACTCTTTATCATTCAATATTCGGCTCCGTGGCTTTGGTTGCGGAGCCCTTTTTTGTGAATTAATGAATTAATATGTCTAGCAACAAAATGGCAAAAAAAGAAGTTCGGTAATTATTTGCCCAATATCCATTTTTTTGTTGACTTCCGATTTTTATACCGTTATAAAAACAGAGAAAATTTACCGAGAGTTCGCATGGGGCGAGCTTTAAATAACTAATAACAAACCGGAGATTATAAAATGAAAAGAACATAGCAACCAAGCAAATTGGTTCGCACACGCCGCCACGGCTTCAGAACACGTATGGCTACCGTTAGCGGTCGCAAAATTTTGTCGGCACGCAGAGCTAAAGGACGTAAAAGAATTTCTGCTTAATTGGAACAATGAGCAAATTTCTGATTATCAAAAAAAGAAAAGATTTTTTAAGAGCCGCTAAAGATATCACAATGATGTCGCGTCACGTGATGTTGCAAGCGGCTCGTCCGTTGTTAGGCGAAGAAGAACGTCCGGCGCGAATTGGTTTTACGGCAACTAAAAGGCTGGGTAAAGCTAATTATCGCAACCGCACTAAACGTCGCTTGCGAGCGGTGGTGCGCGAAGTTTATGACAAATTAGCACTTAACAATGTGGATTACGTTTTAGTCGGACGGTTTGATACGGCAACTTGCCCGTTTACCGAACTGTATCGAGATGTGGTTTATACATTTAAGAAGGCTAATAAAGAAATTTTGCAACCGAACAATTTGGCAAAAGAAGTTACAGATGTTCAAAAAAATTCTGATATTGCCGATTAAGTTTTATCAATATTTTATATCGCCGTTGTCGCCGGGGGTGTGCCGTTTTCGTCCGACTTGCTCGCAATATATGATTGAAGCAATTGAAACACATGGTATCATCAAAGGGCTGTATTTGGGTGTGCGGCGCATTTTGCGATGCCATCCGTGGGGTGGTTCGGGGTATGATCCGGTGCCGCCGAAAAAAATGCCGCGGCAAAATAAGCATAAGTCGGTATAAATGCTTGCATTAAGGCGTAAAATATTTTAGAAAAATGATATTTGTATATCTTTGAGGAGCACTTTATTTATGAACAAAGAAGATTTAAGAGGTTTTTATACGGCGATAATTTTGTCGGCGTTGGTGGTTTTAGGTGTTAACTATTTTTTCCCGCAGGAAAAAGCAAAGCCGACTGCGCCGGAGGTGGTGATTTCTGCGGCAGATGGAACACAAGAAAATATTAAAAGCGCTGAAGCTGAAGAAAGTGCGTTGCCGGTCTTTGCCAATGTGGCACAAACCTTGCAACAAGATGTCCGCCTGCCGATAGAAAATGACAGTGTTAAAGGCAGCATTCGTCTAAAAGGTGCGCGTTTTGATGAAGTTTTGCTTACAAAATATAAGCAAACCATAGATGAAAACAGTCCGGCTGTGGAACTTTTTGCACCGGCCAAAACCGCCGAAGCTTTTTTTGCCGAATATGGCTGGCTTTCTGCGGATCAAAGTTTGCGCCTGCCAAACAAAGACACGTTGTGGCAACTGGCAGATGGCAATAAATTAACGCCGCAAACACCGGTAACTTTAGTTTGGAACAACGGACAAGGACTGACATTTAAGTATATTATCAGCATGGATGAAAATTATTTGTTCAACGTACGCCAAAGTGTTGAGAACAAAAGCGGTCATGTCGTTACATTGGTGCCATACGGTTTAATCAGTAAACACGCTTCTGAAGAAGACATGCAACGCAGTATTGCGCATCAGGGCTTTACCGCGGTTTTAGACGGCAAGCTGAAGGAAATTATTTATACCAACATCAAAGAAGAAGGTGAAAGTTTTGAAACAACCGGCGGATGGGTATCTTTTTCCGATAAATATTGGTTTGGCGCGTTTGTGTTTAATAAGGATTTTTCGGCAAAAATAAATTTACGCCAAGTGGCGGAAAATACCTATCAGTTAGATTATAAAGGGCAGGCGGTGGAAATTCAGTCGGGTGCAACGGCAGATGTGGATACGCACTTATATGCCGGCGCTAAAGAAATAAAACTTTTGGATAAATATGCCGAAAAAATTGATAAGTTTGATTTGGCGGTCGATTTTGGATGGTACTATTTCTTGACCAAACCGTTTTTCTATATTTTAGACTACTTATATCAGCTTTTGGGCAACATGGGGTGGGCAATTTTGCTGTTTGCGGCGCTGTTGCGTTTGGCTCTGTTCCCGATTGCCAATAAATCTTTTGAAAGCATGTCTAAAATGCGCAAAGTTCAGCCGAAAATTATGGCAATTCAAGCCATGTATAAGGATAACAAAGCGGCTCAACAGCGTGCCACAATGGAACTCTATCGCAAAGAAAAAATCAATCCGGCAGCCGGTTGTTTGCCGATGCTGATTCAAATTCCGGTGTTTTTTTCGCTGTATAAGGTGTTGGTGATTTCGCTTGAAATTCGCCACGCGCCGTTTATCGGCTGGATTAAAGACCTTTCGGCGCCGGACCCGCTGACCATTTCTCAATGGGCGCATATTTGGGTGCCGGCAGCACTTGATATTGGAATTTGGCCGCTTATTTACGGCTTGACGATGTATCTGCAAAACAAACTTAATCCGAAACCGGCTAACAAAGATCAAGCCAGAATGTTTGCTTTAATGCCGCTAATTTTTATGTTTATGTTTGCGCATTTTGCCGTCGGGTTGATTATTTATTGGACATTGAGCAATATACTGTCTATGATTCAACAACGGGTGATTATGTATAAGAACGGAGTAAAATAGATGGCTGAAAAGTGGAC
>OMQE01000006.1 GCA_900313155.1 uncultured Rhodospirillaceae bacterium
CAGATATACCGAAATCGGCTTCCATTCACCGGTTACAGGGTCTTTCATACCGCGCAAATCTTTGAATTGCAAATCTGAAAAGCTGGTACGCGCTTTTACCGCTTGGTTTTTGAAAACGTTAATACCGGCAAAAGCGGTTGAAAGAATAGAGCCGCGCTCCTTATCCGGCGTGTTACTTAATTGGCTGAGTTCGGTAATGGCACGTTGTGCATATCCAAAATTGCGCGCTTCTTTAATGGCTTCCTCAAGCATATCGTGTGTTGGGTCTGCCATTGCTGCCATTTGGTCGCCTTCGTCCATTCGGCGCTGAATTTCTTGGGCGGCATTAATTTGTGCTTCGGTAATCCATTCCATAATCATGGCAATACACGCTTCACGCCCCATCCATCGTGGCGGTAACAAATTCCACGTGCCAATCGGCAAATAATTGTCCATAGTCAGTGTGCCGCTTTTAAGGTTTTGAATGGCACGCGGCGCTTGCGGGTCGCGCATTCCCATATAGTAGCCCTCAAGCACTTCCTTGTCTTTTTCATCAAGTTTGCCTTCATAAATACGCCCGATAAAATAGTCATTAGCACGTGCTCTATCGCATTTGGATACCACAAACTGAATAAAGCCGGTTAACGCGGCACGACCGGTTTGCGACCAGTGCGGGTCGGCGCCGCCTTTCGGGTCTTCCACCAAAATATTGCACATCGAATCGACATACATATCGCGGTCCGGTCCTTCTTGCGGAATACAACTCGGCGAAAGCGGATTCCAACTTGGATAATAAATTCCTTCGCTCGGGTTATCTTCGGCACCCCAGTTGATGATAAACACCGGTCCAACCTTTGCTCTGGCGCCCGATGTTGAATAGCAAAGTTCCGGTTTTGGATCGTTAATCACCAAACTTAATTTAGGTGAATTGAAAATGGTCGGCACCACAACACCGGCGGTTTTACCTGTTCCCGGAGGCGCACAACAAAGTGTTGCCAGTGTTTCTTTAAGCATTAAAAAACGGCCGTCAAATTTACCGACAACTTGGCAAAAACCATCAAACCCCAAAAGTGACATCTTTTTAATATCGCTCAAAGTGGCAACACGTGCTGAACCGTGAATATTAGTTTGGAAACGATACGGACTTATCATACCGGCAAAAATCAGCCCCACCGGAATAATAATGAACGGCAGCATCGGAATCCATAAACTGAGCGAAAAAGAACCGTTATAGTTGAATATTTGCCTAAACCATTTGCCATACATTTTGAACAAATGGTCCGGATTAGAAGCAATCATACTCATAAACTTGCTCACCACGTCCATCGAGCCTTTAGACACACCGTTCCCCACCACATACGACAACGGCAGAGCCGTGATAAACATCACTACCGACAAGGCAAGACAAATGAAAAATGCCGTCATCATCCAACGGACGGCGTCATCATATTCTTTCCATTCTTCACCACGATCCTTTATGGCCATTTTCCCCTCTAAATTACTTCAAATTTTTCAAAACCTTACGCAAACGCTCCACTTCTTTGTGCGCCAAAGTTCCTTCAGCTTCAGCCAAAGTCTTTGACAACAGCGGAATTTCTTTCGGTGCGCCACGGTTAATACGCGTCACATTGATTTCCATATTTTTCCAAATTTCAAACATATCATCAGCGTTAATAATATTTGCCATTTGAATTACTACATAAGATTCCAGCGTTTGTTCAAAACCCTCTTTTTCCAGCACCGGTTTAACCGCGTTACGCACCACATTGAGCTTACGCACCGGCGACACACGATGACTGCTTTCCGAGAACCATAGCGGTTCTTCACCGTTAAACAACTCCTCGTCAGCCAACCAGTCTCCACTTTCTTTATCTACCAAAAACAGACAGATTTTATCTTCCGAAACACCAATAAAGTCCACCATATTGCCACCAATCGCAATATCGCCGATGATATCATACCCTTTTTGTAACAAAGCATCATAAACCGGTCCTTTGCTTGCCGGTGTTGCCGCCTTGTTTTCAGCACGACGGCTATTGTCTTTGTGGTCTGATTTTTCTACACGCCCTGTCCGCTTGGCATCACGTTCGTCTGTATTTCGACGCGGTTCTTCATTGCGTCTGGACGGACGTTTGTTTTCCTTTTGGCGCGGCGCAAAATCTTCATCATCAAAATCCGGCAAATCATCATCAACAGCAACCGAACGCTTAGCACGCGTTGTTTCACTTTCTTTCTTTGATTCCGGCTGACGTTTTGTGAGAGCATCGGTTTTTTCAAACGAATCGATATCCAAGTCAAAATCATCGTCATCATCGTCATCAAATTTGAACAGAGCATGATCAATAGTTGCCGCTACATCGGTCTTTTTAGCTGCCGGTGCCGGCTTTGGCGTACTCATACTCGCGGCCATTGGCGGTGTATATGTCGGGGCTGACGATTTATTGGCATCACCATAATCGCTGATTGGTGAACGAATACTGCCAATAACGCCGGTCGGACGAATCTGTTTATATGACTTGCGCTTAACAACACCATATTTATTGTTAGTGGTCATAACATTGAGCGGGGTTTTAATAAAGTGGCGATAAACCATAACCGGCAACATCAAAATTTTACCGATAATTTTTTCCCATTCCACCAAACACAGTGTCCACCAACCGGTAATCAGCATTGGGAAAAAGGTGGCTAAAATAATTACAAACGCCCATTCTTTCGGCGCGCGCACCACCCAACCGGCTTGCCAAAGTTCTTTGGCTTGGCGCCAGTGGTCCGGCCAAAAAATATCAAAGTGCCAGTTGCAAAGCATAATAACACGAATGCCCTCGGTAAAGACAATCCCCCACAGAGCACCGACAATTATTATTCTTAATACAACCAATAAGGACTTCAAATAATTCTCCTTTATACCAGTCCGGTTATAGTCAGTTTAACAGCCATTTATTAAAAAAGTGATTACATTTGCACATTTTTGCACTTTTTTAATAAGGGGTTGTGCCTATGCCGGTGAATAGGCGAAAAAGACACCGTCATACCCGACCTGCTCGGGCATCTGAGCTCATAAACAACAAACTTTGTTTTTATTTCGCAGAGCCTCGCTTTCGCAAAGGGGACATTTGCCTTAATAATCTATATTCACAATCACTTACGATTTTCTTCAATCTTTTCAATAATATCCTGCCGAAAATGTCCCACTTCCAAATTCGGCGTTTTCTTTTTTTCCAACTCAATTCTTTCATTAACCAATTGTTCTATGGTCTTTTTTTCTTCAACTTTCAAATTTTTGATATTAACATCAGGCGCCGCGTAGTCTTTTGTGCCAAAACTACCGAGCCACGCAAGCGGTTTGAACCACAAGTTGGCATATTTCAGATGATATATCACCCACCAACCGACAAGATTAATCGGCACCACGCAAAAAATCCCGAACAGCATCAATAAATCGTTACTTTTCAAGGTAGCGCCGCTGTTCCAATAGGCGGCAATATTACGATATGTTTTCGGCGACAAAATGTTAATGCGATAAAAATACATATACGCCTGATAAAATGCCGCAACTACAACCGCCGTAAACGCCACACAAAAAACAATGGCAAATAATATATGAAACAGCTTTTTAATCATTTTCTACTTACCAAAAATATTATCAAACAGTTTATTTTTAATAATTTGATTAACCAATTTCTTTACATCTTTGTTATTCTTTTTCATATCACTGAGTTTTCCTCTGTTTTCATTTAATTTCAAAAAATCGGCATCAAGTCCTTCACTCATTGCATTAAGTTGACGGGCGATATTATCCAAAGAGCCGGTTGCCCCTCGTCGTGCTGCCTGACCAAGTTCATAAAATGTTCTTAAATTGCCATTTTCATCTTCGGCAAAATAATGTTTGCCGATTTCGTCCATTGTTTCTTGCATATTTTTTAAGATATCCAATTTTTCCGGTGATACGAAATTTTTCGGTTCTGTATTGTTAAAACCAAAACGACCACGAGTTGCATCGTCTAAAATGGCAGTTCGTGCCTCATCACCTGCTTCAATCTGCTTATTAATAAAGTTCATTATGGATTTCTCAAACAGTTTCTGTTGTTCTGCCGAACTTAAGCCTTTAGCTTGGCTCTGGTCACCAACCATAGCAGTCACGGCTTTAAGCGAGGTCTGCAAATCACTCATTTCAATGGCAACTAGCTTTTCTAAATCAGGCATTGGTTCGTCAACCCACGCCTTATCATCGCGCAACAAATATTGTTGAGCTAATTTAAGCGTGGCATTATTAACCGCAATAGTATGTAAAGCCTTATTTACTTTTGCCAATTTTTCAGCATCTTTATCACTCATCGCCAATCTTTTATTTAGAGCTTCTTCAAATTTAACCGGATTATTGCGAGCTTGGTCGGTAATTGTTTTTACCACTTCTGTATATTCCTTATTCGGAATGCGACTACCGCTGGCATCGGTGACATAAGTATCAATAATTATATTGCCATCAGCATCCTTAATCGGTAGCGGATTACCTGCATCATCTTTAAACCATTTGTCCGGATCACCACCTTTAGTGCGCCACTCGTTATCAATTGCCTGTGGCAATTTCATCATTATATCAACTTTAGCATCATAGGCATTGATAATTTCTTCGGTGTTTTCAAACATTGCGGCAATCTTTTTAGCGGCTTTCTTTTCATCCCCCTGCAACGCATCTGCTTCCTTCTTAGCTTCTTGTGCTGCCGCCTTTGTTCTTTCGGCATAAGCTTTGGCGGCATTTTCCAACCAATTGCAAATTTTATCCGAAACCCAACCTAAGGCAGCCAAAAACACATCTTCGTAGAAAAAGTCTACCACATCTCTCGGTTTCAAACCGCCGCGACTTTTACCGCTTGATTTTGTATGTTTATTATCAGCATCCTCAGCGGCATTCGGATCAACGTTTGCCACTTTTTTCTCTAGTCCTTGCTGTTGCGGGGTCAATCCATCAACGTTGGTGTCCTCCGGCGCAGGAACAATGCCTTCCAACTGGCGTGACGGCTTTTCTGCCGGTGTTTTGCCGGCCGGTAAATTATGTCTGTTATAATAGTCTGTACCTCGATCATACGTTTCCATTAAAGAAGCAGCAGTAAAATTCCGTTTGTTCGGTTTAGCCCAATCAATCACTGTGTAGTTATCTTTGATTGTTCTTAAAGTGTTTAGTTCTTCAGCCAAACCGTCTTCAATTGCTGAAACGACGTCAGGTGATATTTTTTTATCATCGGGCTTGTGTTCATTTCTATCCAACTTAACTTGAGCGGCCAGCGCATGTTGCGTTAAATAGGTAACCACAGTATCACCATTTGGCGAATTGTTGTCATTTAAAAAATGCTCTAAAACATCTTCGGCCCCAAGTTCTTTAAGATTCTTGGCAATATTAGCGATTTTTTGCACTTCATCTTTCGGCAACAAACCCAGCTCAAACGCATCGCTATATTTAGGAAGCGCTTTCTCCATAAACCCATCAGGAATCCCGTCTTTCCATGCTTCCTTAACTTCTTTATCATCTAATAATGATTTCAGTTGATCTAAATCATCTGGCGTCGGATTTTCTTTTGCTAAAATTTCAAAAACACCACCAATATCAGCCATTGTCATTCCCCTTAAATACAAAAAAGAATCTTTTACTTGCACTCAATATAGCACACAAAACTTTTTTTGTCTAGTATTATTTTAAAAAACAGCGCGCCAAACACATTTGCTTAGCGCGCATACATTTGCGTATATTGCTCAATATTTTTAAGCTACTAAATATCCAAGTTCTGGACTTTCAATGCATTTTCTTGAATAAACTCTTTACGCGGCTCAACCACGTCACCCATCAAGGTAGAAAATGCCTCATCAGCTTCTTCCACGCTATCAATTTTGACCTGCAACAAAGAGCGTGCTTCCGGATCAAGCGTTGTTTCCCAAAGCTGTTCAGGGTTCATCTCACCCAAACCTTTATAGCGTTGAATAGAAATACCCTTCTTTCCGGCGGCCGTCACAGCGTTCATCAAACTGACCGGTCCGTCAACGCGCTTCAAGCCCATTGACTTTGTGGTCAATTTAGAAGATTTTTCAAAGTTTTCAGTCAAAAATTCGTGCATACCGTTCAGCACTTGCCCCTCCGGACTTTCCAAAATATTGGCGCCGATAACGTGTTCTTCTTTCACGCCGCGCAATACCCGATAGAAAGCAATACTGCCGTCTTCTTTGATTTCGGCTTTCCAACCGCGATCATATTCTGCCTCTAATGTATCCAAACGCTTGGCCATTTCATCAATTTCAGCCTGTAATTTGGCTTTGTCGTTCAAAATGTTGTGGTCAAACAATCCGCAAATAGCCATCTGTTCCACAATTTTTTCCGGCGCTTTCAACGTAAGAGCCTTAATCATGGCATTAGCCTTTTTGGTGCTTCCCACAAAAGCAATCAAATCTTGCCCGACCAAACGTTCACCGTGTGCGGTTTCAAGCGAACCGTCTTCACAACCGCCGTGAATAAGATAATCTTCCATTTCGCGGTCATCTTTAATATATATCACCGAATTACCGCGTTTGGCTTTATAAAGTGGCGGCTGAGCAATATAAACATACCCACGGCGAATAAGTTCAGGCATCTGACGATAGAAGAAAGTCAAAAGTAATGTTCTGATGTGCGCACCATCAACATCGGCATCGGTCATAATAATGATTTTGTGGTAGCGACACTTATCCGCATCAAAGTCGTCTCGTCCAATACCTGTTCCAAACGCCGTAATCATCATACCGATTTCTGCCGACGAAAGCATACGATCAAAACGGGCGCGCTCCACGTTCAAAATTTTACCGCGTAAAGGCATAATCGCCTGATATTTACGGTCACGTCCCTGTTTTGCAGAACCACCGGCGGAATCTCCCTCAACAATGAAAACTTCCGAAAGAGCCGGATCTTTTTCAGAGCAGTCTGCCAATTTTCCCGGTAATGAGGCAATATCTAAAACGCCTTTGCGACGTGTCAGTTCACGTGCTTTTCTTGCAGCTTCGCGCGCCGATGCAGCCTCAACAATTTTGCCGACAATAATTTTAGCTTCGGCCGGATGTTCTTCCAACCATTCTTTGAGCTTGTCACCCACAATGTTTTCTACCACAGGACGAACCTCGGACGACACCAACTTATCTTTGGTTTGAGACGAAAATTTCGGGTCCGGCGCCTTAACTGACAACACGCAAGTTAGCCCCTCTCGCATATCTTCACCGGTGATAATATCTTTATCTTTTTTCAAAAGACCGTTTTCTTGAATATAATTGTTGAACGTGCGCGTCAATGCCCCACGAAAACCGGCCAAGTGTGTTCCACCGTCTTTTTGCGGAATGTTATTGGTAAAACACAACATTGTTTCGTTATACGAATTAGTCCATTGCATTGAAATTTCTACCGAAATATCGTTGCTTTGTCCACTGATGGCAATGGTGCTTTCATGCAGAGGCGCTTTAGATTTATTTAAATGCGACACAAAAGCATTCAACCCGCCCTCATAATGGAAATCAACTTCTTTTGGTTCGGCTCCGCGATTGTCAACCAACTTCAAATACACGCCGGAGTTTAAAAACGCTTTTTCTCTGATGGCACGTTCCAATGTTTCAAAATTGAATTCCGTTTGCGTAAATGTTTTCGGCGATGGCAAAAACGAAACTTCGGTGCCGTGGCGGTTTGGCGTTTGCGCCGTTACATGAATATGCTCAACAACGTTGCCATCAGCAAAAGTAGCTTCATATTGCTGGTCATTACGCCAAATTTTCAGTTTCAACCAAGTTGAAAGCGCGTTCACCACCGAAACACCCACGCCATGCAAACCGCCGGAAACCTTATAAGAATTATTATCAAACTTACCACCCGAGTGCAACTCTGTCATAATCACTTCAGCGGCCGAAACACCTTCTTCTTTGTGCGTATCGACCGGCATACCGCGACCATTATCGCGAATAGTTGCCGAACCATCCGGATTCAAAATGACGACCGTTTTATCACAATATCCGGCTAAAGCCTCATCAATAGC
>OMQE01000108.1 GCA_900313155.1 uncultured Rhodospirillaceae bacterium
ACGTTGGCAGGCCGAGGAAGATTTGCGCGCCGCCCAAGACGGGGTTAAACTGGGTGTGACCAGCGGTTGGGAGATGATGGAAACCACAAAGGCTAATATTGATTCTATTCGTGAACAGGTAAAAGCTTCGGCAATTGCGCTTGAAGGCACGCAAAAAGAAGAAGCACTCGGCAACCGCACGGTGCTCGATGTTTTGAATGCTTATCAGGCGTTATTGATTTCGCAGGTTAATGAAGTTCAGGCTCGGCACGATTATTACGTTTCCGGCTTACAATTATTGCAGGCAATGGGCAAATTGACCGCACAACAACAAGGTCTGAAAGTGAACTACTACGACGCAAAAGGTAACTATTATAATACCCGCGGCAAGTGGCTCAGCCTTTCTATTGATGACTAAAAAACAACGCTCTATTTGAAAAAAGTGTGATTTCACGTCATACTGAAATCACTATTCGCACTTTTTTGCCATAAAAATCAAGCAGGCGACGTAATTGGCTATAGCACAAACATTTATTGTTTTCAATGCGTTTGAGCATTTTGATGCTGATACGCACGGCATCACTCAATTCTTCAAGACTTAAGCCTTGTTCAAGGCGAAGTTGTTTGAGCTGCGGACAAATTTCTTTTATAATTTCCTTATTGATTAAATGAAATGTACTCATTTTTAAGAACTCCTCTTTTGTTAAATTAAAACAAAAACCTTGCTTTAATGCAAAGCAAGGGGAGTTCCTAACTGTAAGAGAGCAGTCCGGCGTATTCAATATATTTCGCCGGCTCCCCTTAGACGGAGATTTTTTCTCTTAAGGAGTTAGGATACTCCATCGGCAAAACTCTTACCGACAAAACTTATATTAAAGCGGCAGAATTAAAATGCAAGCAAAAAATTTTTGACTTTTTTGCATTTTTAGACTGGATTTAGGTCTAAAAATGTGCTATATTCAATTTTGTCTTATGAGAATAATTGAAGTTTTTTAGGAGCAAATATGAGTACAAAAAAATTGCCGTCGTTGACGTTCAATGCTGGGGAATATGTGGTTTATCCAACACACGGTGTGGGCAAAGTTGCCGATGTTACCAAACAAAAAATTGCCGGTTCCGAATTGGAAATGTTGGTGGTGAATTTTGATAAAGATAAAATGACATTGCGTATTCCGACCGCTAAAATTCAACATGTCGGCTTGCGTAAAATTGCTGATGAAAAAACCATGAATGAAGCTTTTGAAACCTTGCAAGGCAAAGCAAAAATCAAAAAAGTGATGTGGTCGCGTCGGGCTCAGGAATATGAAAACAAAATCAATTCCGGTAATCCGGTGGCGATTGCCGAAGTGGTGCGCGATTTGTATCGTAGCGATAATTTAGCCGAGCAGAGCTATAGCGAACGCCAAATTTATGAGCAGGCAGTCAGTCGCTTGGCCAGTGAAGTTTCGGTGTTCAGTAGTTGTAGCATTGAAGAAGCCAACCAAAAGCTGATGGATATTTTAGCAAAATAGTTTTACGAAAAAAACAGCAAAACAAAAGTCGGGAGCCCTTGAGCGAGCTGCCGACTTTCGTTTTTTTTAACTAAATATGGCTCTAATAACCGGTGCGCACAAAAATTTGATGAATGCACACAAGGCATAGGCCAGTATGACCAGCCAAAAGGCATTGCGTGCTATGTCTTTTATGCTAAAATCCGCGGCGCTGAACCACGAATAAAACATAAAATACAAACTGGGCAACACTGCAGATATTGCCGGCAAGAACCAAAACGTGGCACCCAATAAAATGCCCAATTCCATGCCAATGGCTGCCCACAGCATAGAAATCAGAAGAACGTGTTTTTTCTCATCAATAGGAGCAAGTCCTATAGTAAAGAAAGTAAAAACCTCCACCACAAAAAACAAACTGAAGCAGTTTTCTACAGTGAACACTTCCGGCTCAAGCCAGACACTCAAACCTAAACCTGTGGCCGCAATCACCGAAAGCAGCGCACAGAAAATTCTTTTTTCCATATATCTAAAAAATTAAAGTTCGATAGCATTCTATCAAATTTTTGACAAAAATCAAGCACTATTTGCTATTTTGCAAAAAGAAATTTTCTGCTATTGAAATTTTTATAAAAACTAATCGTCTTGACAACTATAACATACTTTGGCGCAAGCGTTACGAGAAAATTCTTTCGGACTTTGACCGGTCGGACACGTCGGCTTTTCTAAAAATGAGCCGGCCGGACAGTTGTTGTTACAGCACTTGTAACAAAGAGAACCGAAAGGAGTGCGTTCGGTGCGCAATGCCAGCTCATCAGAGGTGCATTTTTTCTTTAATCCGGTGTTGCAATTATCATTTATACAGGCATAGCAAGGTCTGTCTCCAGCATAGTATTGTGTTTTTTGGGCAACGTCCCCTTCTTGAGCGCAGGTTGAGCTCAGTTGTGTGCCGTCAGGACAGGTATTTTCAATGCATTTACCACAAATTAAATCGCCGGAATAAACGTTGTCTGTTACATATTCATAGCCCTGCGTGCAATTGTTAATCCCCGGTGCAAATCCTTCAGGACAAGGTTTTTCAACGCATCTATAATAGACGTGACCGTTGGCATGGCAAGTATCGTTACAATTCCACCCCGAACCATTGCGTTTAGTTCCATAGCCGGCACATGAAGGCTCTGATGTAGGCATCGGCTGGTCTTCCATCTCTATGCCGGACATACATTTTCCGTCCGGTAAAAAGCAAATATCAGCGTTTGCTGATAATATATCTACAAAAATGAGCATGAAGGCAAAAAAAAGCGCTTTAGAAAATGTGCCAATTGTTTTATCCATGGATACCTCCTTTATCAAAAATCATCAAACAGAGTTTAGGTTATTTTTGCGTTCTATGCAAGAAGTTTTTGTTGCAAAATGTTTGAGAGCGGTTTATAGTCTGACGAGATTATTGTAAAATACGAAGAGGAAATTGAAATGGCAAACGAAACAAACATTCATCGCGAATCGAGATTAAACAAGTTGAAAACATTGCAAGAAAAGGGATATAATCCTTATCC
>OMQE01000100.1 GCA_900313155.1 uncultured Rhodospirillaceae bacterium
AATTTGAGAAGAAACTAATTTCATATAGGTATCTAAAATGGGGATTAAAGATAATTTTATCTGGGCCAGAGAAATTTTGAGTTTTTTAGAAACTGCTCGGAACGGAACAATTAACGGAACGGCAGAAAACAACGGAATGAAACAGTCTAATCTTTCAAAAACTCTGAAAAGTTTGGAAGATAAGCTCAAATGCCAATTGCTGGAAAGAAACTATAACGGCGTAAAGTTGACGGAAAACGGCAGAGAAGTTTTTAAGGTTGCTTGCGATATTGATAAGGTTATTTATAAAGTCAAAAATTTTACTGCCTCAGATATGAATGTTTCCGGCAAAATAAGACTATGGACCAGCGATGGCCTGGGAACGGGGTATCTTTCGAGCTGTTTATCCAGTTTTGTCGCAAAATATCCGGATATAAAAACAGATATTGAATGTTCTCTTGAACGGCCGAGTTTTTCTGCTGTGGATTTGGCGGTGGTTTATGATGAACCGGAATTTGATGATAGTGAAATTGTTTCAAAATATGAACTGAGGTTCGGTCTGTTTGCATCTATGGACTACCTTTCTAAATATGGTTTTCCGCGCGATATTAAAGATTTGCAAAAAAATCATCGTATTTGTGATCGGGAAAATTTTGTGCAAGTATGGCCTCAATGGAAGAAAATTATTGATGGTGCCGAACATGTGGTGGCAACAACCAATTCCTCGGCAATGTTGCTGAGAATGACTTGTGACAGTATAGGCATTGCCCTTCACCCTATTGCCATTGGAAAAAAAGAAAAGGATTTGATGCATTTAGCGCAAATTGGGGTGGAACTCAGCCATCCGTTTTGGATTGTTTCGCATAAAACCGGGCAAGATGTCCCAAAAATCAGAGCGTTGATTGACCATATAAAAGAAGTAACTTCTCAATTATAAAATCAAAAAATTCGAGCGCTTTGGGGTTTCTTTCGTTGCAACATACCCATATTTTTTGTTTCAGGCTGCTTCCAATATGTAATTCCGTATATTTTTCTCGCGGGTTTGTTGGCGGTACATTACTGATTTTAACATCTGCCATAATGTCTTCTTCAACAAAGTTGAGCTTTATGGTCGGGTGATTTTTTTCAAATTCCGACCAATCGGTTAATTCCATATTAGGACTGATATATATGTTCAGCACTCTGTTTTTAGGGCATGTGTTTTCGTGCCAATTGCCTATTTTTTGTATTTGTTCTCTTAAATCTGCGGCAAGTTCGGCAACTTTGCGGCCTTGCTTGGTCGGGACGCATCCTTGAGATGAGCGCTTAAAAAGTTTGGTGCCGATTTCTTTTTCAAAATTGTTGATGATTAGGCTCAAATTCGGCGCTTTGATATTATTTTCTTCAGCGGCTCTGTTAATTGATTTACAGCGGATGATTTCTTGAACATAAAGAATTCCTCGAATGAGCGTAATATAGTTTTTGATGTTCATTTTTTAAAATCCTTTGTTGTTATGCCTCAAAATATATAACCCATTTATGAAATTAGTATATTCAAAAAATTATTTTGTCAACACTATAATAAATTATGTTTAATGATGATGACATAAAGATTGAATTAGCAGTGTCTGACGAACAGATAGAAGCAACCAGAGCTGTTCGAAAGAAGGTGTTTGTCAAAGAGTTAGGTCTTTCTGAAAAGAAAGACCGTGAGAATGACAACTGTTCCATTCATATATTGGCTTATATCCAAAAAGGACATCGTATATTACCGGTTGGGACTATGCGTATTCGCTCTTTTGGCGACTTTGTCAAGTTTGAGCGAATGGCAGTGACACGTCATTTCAGAAAGACTAATGTTGCTGAGGCTATTATGCAATATGCATTTAACTTTGCTGCCATAAAGGGACATTGTAAAGTTCTGGCGGCGTGTAAAGAAGAATTGCTTCCTCGTTGGAAACGTTCCGGCTTTTATACAAATAAAAAGATGGAAACAATAGAAGAAAACGGAATGAAGCTAATTCGTATTTATCGTGATCTTCCAAAGCATCCTCTTGCTTTGACAATAAACTCTGATCCCGCCCTTTTACTTGCTTCAGAAGGAGAATTGGCTAAAAAAGCTCAAGAGACTTCCATAATAGACGGGGCTCGTTTGAAATTAGCTGAATTGAATGAAAAGAAAAAGTTTGAATATTGAGTTTTTAGAAATATTCACATATCTGACATAAGTTGCCGTTTGGAGCTGTGTGCATAATTTTTAAGGTCGTTGAAATTGCAAAAAATATGTGCTAACCTTGCCACAATTGTAAGACATAAAAAAGACTGAACAGAAAGGAAAAAGAAAAATGTCGGGCAACGCACGCTATAACGGCAAACAAACATGGGAAGAATGGCAAAAAGATTGGCAAAACGAAGACAGATACAACTTCAGAACCATTGAAGCCAAGTGGCAAAAAATTTGGGAAGATGAAAAAGCCTATAAGGTCGAAATTGACCATAACAAAGAAAAATTCTATGCATTGGTAGAGTTTCCGTATCCGTCAGGTGCCGGTTTGCATGTGGGGCATCCGCGTTCATATACGGCGCTGGATGTCATTAGTCGCAAAAAGCGTATGCAGGGGTTTAATGTGCTTTATCCGATGGGTTTTGACGCTTTTGGTCTGCCGGCAGAAAATTATGCCATCAAAACCGGTGTGCATCCGGCTGTTTCAACCAAAGCTAATATTGAAAACTTTACCCGCCAGCTTAAGTCCATCGGTTTTTCTTTTGATTGGGACAGATGTTTTGCCACCTGTGATCCGGAATATTATAAATGGACTCAATGGATGTTTATTCAATTTTTCAAACACGGGTTGGCCTATAAGGATAAGATGGCAATTAACTGGTGCCCGTCGTGCAAGGTCGGTTTAGCTAACGAAGAAGTGGTGAACGGTCGTTGCGAACGTTGCGGAGCCGAAGTGGTGCGCAAGGATAAAGAACAATGGATGCTTGCCATCACCAAATATGCCGACCGCTTGATTAACGATTTGGAAAAGGTTGATTTTATTGACCGCGTCAAATCCACGCAAATTAACTGGATTGGGCGTTCCGAAGGCGCCGAATTGGCGTTTGAACTGACAGACAATGCCGGTCATAATTTAGGCAAACAAATGGTTGTCTATACCACCAGACCAGATACCACTTTTGGGGTAACATATTGTGTGATGGCACCGGAACACCAGTTTGTTACAGACTTGATGGATAAGTTTGAAAACACCGATGAAGTGCAAAAATATATTACCGAAACAGCTAAAAAGTCGGAACTGCAACGTACCTCCGATACCACCAAAACCGGTGTTGAACTCAAGGGAATTAAGGCGCGCAATCCGTTTAATAATACGCTTATTCCGGTGTTTATTTCCGACTATGTGTTGACCGGATATGGCACCGGTGCAATTATGGCGGTTCCGGCACACGACCAACGTGACTACGATTTTGCCAAAGTGTTTAATTTGCCGATTATTCAGGTTTTGGACGGTGGCGATATTTCTGAAGCGGCATGGGAAGAAGACGGAACGCATATCAATTCCGGCTTTATGGACGGCATGGATAAAAAAGACGCTATGGCGGCGGCAATTAAATTTGCCGAGGAAAAGGGTTTCGGACACGCTAAAGTCAATTTCAAACTACGTGATTGGGTCTTTTCGCGCCAACGCTATTGGGGCGAGCCTATTCCGATGGTTTATTGCGAACACTGCGGCTGGCAGCCGATTGATGAGGATCAACTGCCGCTGAAGCTGCCGGAAGTTCCGGATTATCGCCCGAATGACAACGGCGAATCGCCGCTGGCTAATGCTACCGAATGGTTGCAAACAACTTGTCCGAAGTGCGGTGGCAAAGCGCGTCGGGAAACAGATGTGATGCCGAACTGGGCCGGTTCGTCGTGGTATTTCTTACGCTATTGTGATCCGCATAATGATAAAGAATTTGCCTCTAAAGAAGCGCTTGATTATTGGATGAATGTTGATTGGTATAACGGTGGTATGGAACACACCACTTTGCACCTTTTGTATTCTCGCTTTTGGCATAAGTTCCTTTACGATTGCGGCTATGTTCCGCAACCGGAGCCGTACCAAAAACGCACCTCTCATGGTATGATTTTGGCATCTGATGGCGAAAAAATGAGCAAATCGCGCGGTAATGTGGTTAATCCGGACGAAATTATCGATACTTATGGGGCTGATACTTTCCGTTTGTATGAAATGTTTATTGGTCCGTTTGACCAAGTTGCCATGTGGTCAGAAGAAAGTTTAAACGGTGTTTATCGTTTTGTCGGTAAAGTTTATGGCTTGTTTAAAAAGGTTTATGCCGATAAAGATGCCCCGTTAAGTGCGGCCGATTTACGTGCGATGCATAAGTGCATTATTGAGGTGACAGAACGTATTGATCAAATGAAATTTAATACGGCAGTATCTTCACTGATGACTTATGTGAACTATTTAACGGGAATGGAAAAAATTCCGGCGCAAATGTATGCCACTTTGCTCAAATTATTAAGTCCGTTCACCCCGCATCTGGCGGAAGAAATGTGGGCGCGTTTGGGCGGCAAAACGCTGATTGTGACCGAAAATTGGCCGGAAGGTGATGCCAAATTGGCTGAAGACGATATGGTTACTTTGGGTGTTCAAATGAACGGCAAGATGCGCGGCACCATTACCGTTTCTAAAAGCGCCAGCAAGGAAGAAACTCAACAGGCAGCATTGCAGTTGGAAAATGTGGCACGTCAGCTGCAGGGCGTTGAAGTTAAAAAAATAATTGTTGTGCCGAATAGGATTGTAAACATTGTGGTATAAATTGAAGAAAACAGCGATATTACTCATGCTCGTCAGCCTTGGTGGTTGCGGGTTTGAGCCGCTTTATGTTGAAAAAACGTCGGGTAGTGATTTGTGGTACTACAACAACGAGTACGACACCGATATTGTGCGTGAAATGGCACAAATAAAAATTGAAACCGTTACGGATAGAATCGGACAGCTGATTAAAAATGAGTTGATGGACACGTTTAATCCGTATGGCACGCCGAAATGCGCCAAATATTTCTTAAAACTGCAACCGGTAGAAAAAGAAACCACCGAACAGGCTTTGCGTGATGATATTACCGCCACGCGTGAAAAGGTGAAATATTCAGTTAATTACGAACTGTGGAGCGAAGAAAAAGGACGCTTAATCGGCGGTAACAGTTGGGTTTTCTTAAGCTACGACTTGTTGGATAATCCGTATTCAACAACGATGGATAAAAAGAAAATTGAAAAAGACGGCGCCAAGATTATTGCCAACGATATTTCGCTTCGAATCGGCGCATATTTCCACTCGGTTAAAACAAAGCGAGGCAATCCGGATGAATTTTAAGCCGGCACAGTTGGAAAATTCGCTCAAATCTTTGGGCACGAACATTAAGTGCATTGTGTTGTTCGGTACCAATGAGGGCGCAATTGCCGACTTGCAAAAAAAATGTGCCGAGGCTGTTTGCGGCAGTGTGGAAGATGCTTTTTCTTACGCCCAGCTTGAAATGGAAAATATTTCTAAAGAAGGGCAGGAAGTGTATGCCGAATTTTATGCTCAATCGCTGATGGGTGGTCGTCGGGCGGTGGTGGTGAAAGGGGCTGACAATAATTTGGCACCGGTGCTGAAAAATATGATTCCGGAAACATCATCGGAAAATGTGCTGATTTTGAGCTCAACAAGTTTGAACACCAAGTCGTCGCTGATTACGTGGGCCAAAGACCGTGAAGATGTGATTGTTTGCGGTTTTTATGAAGATAGGGAAGGCGATTTGGGGAGTATTACCCAAAATATGTTGCACGATAAAGGATTGACAGCAGATGTGCCAACGTTGCAACTTTTATGCGCTCGCTTGTCGCCTGACCGCAAACTTAACCAAGGCGAAATTGATAAACTTGCCATATATATGGGCAGTCGAACACAAGTAACGCCGGAAGATGTGCGTGCCGCCGTAAGTGATGTGGCAGGTGCCAACGTCGAAGATTTATGCTATTTTGTGGCCGGCGGTTTGGTAAAAAAGGCTTGCAATATGTATGAGCGCTTGCTTAAAGAAGGTGTGGAACCGGCAACTTTGGTTCGGCAATTGTCGTATCATTTTGCAAAATTGCTGGGGTGCGCGGCGCAAATGGAGGCCGGTAAAAGTCTTGATGATGCCGTTAAAACCATTCGTCCGCCACTAATGTTTTATCGTCGGTCGGCATTTGAAAACCAACTTAAAATATGGAATCGTCTGCGCATATTGCGAATTATGAAAGCGCTTTACGATAGCGAACGTGAATGCAAAACCACCAATATGCCGGCTGAGCAGAACGCCGGATATTTGGTACTACGCTTGTCTGATGCTGCATACCACTTGTTGCAAAAAAAATAATATTTGCCGTTTTTAAAAATTCCTTGCCAAAATGCTAAAATGAGAATATGTTAATGACGAAAAAGTTATCATTTATATATTAACCAAAACGCTATAATTATGAAAAAGTTTCTTCTAGAGGGGGCTATCGTTTCATGGAAATCCGAAGATGCCCAAACGACTGTTGTGACACTATTGGTGCTTTCTTGCACCCAAGTTGAAAACGGCAAAAAATGGCGCTTTGAGCAGCCTCCTTCAATTGATGTAGTTTTTGATAACCGCGATCATACCTTGAAGCAACAAGTGGATTTGATTTCCTCAAATATGCGCCTTGAAGTGTTGGTCAGCCTATTTGAAAATGGCTCATACAAGGCTGTACTGCAAAAATCGGTAGGGCACAAACCTCGCCGACTGGAGGAACTGATTCAAGCAGTGGAAGCAGTCAAGTAACTCTTTAACCCCAAACCCGCTGATAAATAAATCAGCGGGTTTTGCTTTTTTGATAAAATTACCTATTACTCAATTACCAAAATGACGCCGTCTTTAACACCGATTACTTTGGCGTTGTTGCCTCTCTTGAGTGGTTTTTCGCAAGCGGCTATCCAATATCCGTCACCGATTTTGACTTTGGTGCGATTATCAACCACATCTTCTGCCAAAGTGACCGTCTGCCCCACATATTGTGCTGCCGAATCGTTCAAATGACTATATTCTGTCGGTGTTTTTGTTTTTTTGAAAATGTAGCCGTAGACATAGAGCCCGATAAGCGCAAAAATGGCTGAAAACACCGCAAACCAAATGAGCTGTGTGGTGAGTGCCAATGGTGTAAAATATACCACAACACTCATCACAAAAGCGGCGAATCCGAACCAAATTAAATATACCCCCGGTGCAATCAGTTCCAAAAGCGATAATATCAATCCAACCACAATCCAGTTCGTTGCGTCAGATTCAAATATAAACGGCAAAGACCACGACCACATCGGCTATGCTCCTTTTTTAGGGTTATCATTTTTTATCACGTCTTTCACCAGCTCTGAAATACCGGCAACGGTGCTCATAACTTGCGTTGTGTCAACAGGCAACATCAAAAGTTTTTGGTTTGGTGAAGTCACAATCCCTTGCAGAGCTTCAATATATTTTTGCCCCAAAAAGTAGTTCAATGCCTTCGGGTCACCTTTGGCAATAGCCTCTGAAACCATATAGGTAGCTTTGGCTTCGGCCTCAGCCGAACGTTCACGAGCCTCGGCCTCGCGAAAGGCGGCTTCTCTTTTACCTTCGGCCTCTAAAATTGCTGCTTGTTTAGAACCTTCGGCTTGCAGAATTTCCGATTGGCGCTGACCTTCGGCTTCCAAAATATCGGCACGCTTGTTACGTTCGGCCTTCATCTGTCGAGCCATGGCATCAATCAGGTCTTTTGGCGGTGTAATATCTTTAATTTCAACACGCGTAACTTTCACGCCCCATGGAATAGTTGCCACATCTACAACCGACAGCAATTTTTGGTTGATTTCATTGCGTTGGGACAACAGCTCATCAATTTCCATACTGCCGATAACCGTTCTGATGTTAGTCATCACCAAATTCATAATGGCATAGTCCAAATTTTCTACCTGATAGGCGGCATTAACGGCATCTTGAATTTGGTAAAACAGCACACCGTTCACGGTAACCATAGCATTATCTTTGGTAATAACTTCTTGTGAAGAAACTTGCAATACCTGCTCTTTGCGATTGATTTTGGCACCGATGCTTTCAAAAATCGGAATCAAAATATGAAACCCCGGCTTGAGCGAACGCGTATATTTACCAAAATTTTCTACTGTATATTCAAACCCTTGGCGTACAATCACCACCGATTTGAGCAAAATACCCACAACTAAAACTAAAAGTGCAATTGCAACTGCTTCCATTGTTTTATTCCTTTCATTATTGTTCTATTGCTTCTGTTTGTTCTTCTATTTTTTCGATTTGCTCCGAATCTTCTCCGCTTTCGCCACCGGTTTCAATGTCTTCATTTTCTTCGTCATAAATAAATTCGACCGACATCATTTCTTGGGCGGCATCATCATTTTGCGGTTCATTTTCTGCTTGCATTTCCGCAATTGGCGTATTGGTTTCAGTTTCTTGTTCCGTCACCGCTTCTTCCGGCGTTACCTCCTTACCGTCACGAATCATTTTGAGAGTATCGCGTGCCGAAAGTTGCTCGGCATCAAGCAAAGCTGTTTTATCAATTTTTGTATTATAACATTTGAGCAACCAAACGTCAAAAATCGGATGTTCCACCGCGTGAGTTGCCGGCGAAGAAGAAATCATCCAGCCCTTAAAAATATTGACTTGTTCGCCTTGCAACGTGGTGTCTGCCACATCTACAAAAGCAAAATTATCAGGCGTTTCTTCCACCGGACGAGTTTTACAAGAGCGCACCACAATAGAAAGCGAACCGAACTTGACTTCTCCGCCCACCGGAACATTTATAACACTAACCCGACCGGTGATTTTATCCATTGCCTGCATTTGGGCGGTGTTAGTATCTATTTCTTCGGCATGAACATTTGTTATTGCACCAAACAGTCCGAGTGCGCAAACAAAAGCGCTTATTTTATTCATTTTTATCTCCGTTGTCGGTTACCATAAAGATAATTTCGCCCACCATATCTTCGAGGGTTTTGAAATCTTTGGTTTTGGTAAATTTGTCACCGTCTGCCAGAAATTCCTTGCTTTTTCCCGGTTCGATTTTAACAAATTTATCGCCCATTAAGCCATCGCCGACAATTGCCACTGTGCTGTCTTTAGGCAACAGAACATCTCCGGCAATGCTGAAATTGACATTGACCGTATAGTCTTCGTTGTTGAGTTTTTGCGCGGTTACCGTGCCAACTTTGATACCGTTGATGCGCACATCGGAGCCAATGCTTAAACCACCCACCTTCATAAAGTCGGCTGAAAGCGTATAGCCTTTCACCACTTGCAAATCAGAAACTCTGTAAGCAAAAATCAAAAACAG
>OMQE01000045.1 GCA_900313155.1 uncultured Rhodospirillaceae bacterium
AGCCCTCGTTCAAGGCGAAGTTGTTTAAGTTGAGGGCAAACATCCGGTAGAATTTCTTTAGGGACTAGGTGGTGTGCACACATATTTCAGAACTCCTTTTTTCGTTAAAGTTAAATAAAAACCTCGCTTCAACACGAAGCAAGGGGAGTTCCTAACTGTCAAATCACCAGTATGACTTATTCAATATATTCAGTCATCTCCCCTTTTAGAGGAGTATATTTAGATTTGCGGAGTTAGGATACTCCATCGACAGAACCCCTGCCGATAAGAGTTATATTAAGTAAAAATATATAAAAAGCAAGCAAAATTTCGCATGGCTAAAGAATTTGCAAATTAAAAACAGGAAACAAGCAGTAACTAAAAAAATCGTGTATTTCTAACCTTGCGTCTTTACTGACAAAGGCTCTGTTGAAAACAGAAACGAAATTTCGCGCCAATTTTTGCCCAAGAAAACCAACTTCGACTTGATTTCTCAACATCAAATTGATATTATCCAGAACAAAATTAACAACCGACCGATGAAGGTTCTTAACTGGAATACTCCGTGCTCATTGTTCTTCTCTTCATAATCGTTCGGCTTCTAGCTTGAATCTACAATAAACATAAAAACCGCACATCAGCAAGATGGAAGTTAAAATGCCGTTCAATATCGCCATGGTATAAGAAGTATGGGTATAAACCAACAAAACTTGTGCCACACACACGCCTAAAAAGAAAGCAATTGCTGGAAAATAAAGCCGTTGATGCCCCCACTTTTGCGCCAGCAAAAACAATCCCACACAAACAAGTAACATATTCAAAACTTCAAAATAAGCCACAATCGGCGAAAAAGCATAAAAAAGCAACGCCAACACAAACAGCACGATAACAACATATTCTGATGGAATTTTCTTAAAGTATCCGCTGTCTTCAGCCATTTGCCGCGCCGTGCGCAAAAGTGTGGCACCGCCGGATATACACAGGCAAATCAGCATTAAATAAAACACTCCAAAGCCAAACAAATTAAAATGCCTGAGCAGAGCCGTATTGATAAGTTCATACGGATATTGAAACTTATACAACGAGTTTGCCAATAGCATCATATCCGGATTCCATGCAAGCATCACCATTGCCCATACAATCATCAAACCGGCAACAAGTATCGACGAGCCAAAATACACGCCTTTGACCATCTTTTCATTCTTAATTGCCGGCGCCACCAAGCAGCACTTCAGCATTTCCGCACCGCTCAAAACACCGGTACTTATGGCAAAAAACATCATCGGATAGGTAAATTTTATCTGCGGATATATTTTGCCGTCAAATGCCAACATAATATTGGGCAATTCCGGCATGGAAAACAATGCAAAATACCCACTCACCAAAACAAATAAAAATCCATTAAACATTGCAAATATGTTGAATTTGCTCTGATTACAAAAAGCCAGAAAAAACATTCCCGCAAAATAGAGATAAAGCACGGGAGAATAGAGGTGCGACGCATACCCCACATAATAGGTAGCCAAACACACACCTGCTACCCCGATAAGCACCATCACAAGTGCCAATATATTCGTCACGGCAAATATTTTTGGGTGCATTTCGCGCATGGCACAAAGCCAAGTTTGCCCGTTGTGCCGCATGGCATAAAGGCCGGCAAAATAATTAACTGTTGCCCCAAAAAGTAATGTGCCGCCAACAATCCACAACATTTGCAACGGTCCGTAAAATATCCCCGTCAATGCTCCAAACAACACCTGAACGGAAGCCAACACCCCAATTTGTGCCATTTGAGCTTGACGATAGCTTAAAAAGCGGAAACTTTCGTTGTTTTGAGCCGATAATGCCGGCGGTTGAGCATGAATATCAATTTTGGCGCGTTGCTCTAATCGAGACGCTAAAAACAAGTATCCGCCCCACAAAACAGCCAGCATCAAAATCCCGAAAAACATTCGTATTCCCCTACTTTTGCAATGTCAACTTATCACCGTCAATCTTGGCATATCCGCCCAGCGGAATGGTTATAATCGGTGTGGCATGACCATAATCTGCATTGGCAAGCACCGGCAAATTATTCAGCTCAGGTTTGCTATTGATGATAAATTCAAGCATTTCACGTGACATTTCCGAACCTTTTTGAAAACGCCCGATAACAATGCCTTTAACGTTTCCAAAATCCGGCTGATAGCAAAGCGCTTGCAAGTTGCGGTCAAATACCGCCGGCGAACTGCCGGCATCATCTTCAATCATCAAAACGGTATCTTTTTCAAAAGCCGGACGCATATCCGTACCCAAAAGCAAATTAAACGTGCACAAATTACCGCCCACAATGGTTCCTTCGGCTTTGCCCTCGTGAATTTGCCAGAAGCCGTCATTTTTAATAAATTTGCGATTTTCTTGGTCTAAAAACCACGCGTCATCACTCCATTGTGTTGCCGGCTTAACTTCAACAGGCTCATTAGAAAACAACATTTTTTGTAAATATTCCAATGTATATTCGCAACCTTTTTCCATCCCGATTGAGCTGTAATGTGGTCCGTAGTATGTTTGGAGGCCGGTCTTGGCATTAATGGCTGCATGCAAAGCCGTAATATCAGAAAAGCCACAGAAAATTTTCGGGTTTTTGCGAATAGTCTCAAAATCCAGCAATGGCAATATCTGATTAGAATTAAACCCGCCCAACACCGTAAAAATCGCTTTGACCGATTTATCGGCAAAAGCAGTCATTAAATCTTCAGCGCGCGCCTTGGCATTCCAACTGCAAGCTCTATCAAAATTTTCGTCATTGGTGTTCGGCGCAAAAACAAGTTCCAACCCCATATCGGCAAAACGTTGCTCGGCAATTTGGCGACAATCTGCCCCGATGAGCCTCAACCCGCGAGACGGCGCCACAATCATGACCTTATCACCTTTTTGCAATTGTACCGGAATAATCTTTTCCATTTTTTCATTCTCCTTTGCTTATTGCCGGTTTACACCCGCAATATACTTGATTATACAAATTTAATTCTTTAATCAGCTGTGCGCGCAATTCCTGCATACCGTGTTTGCGCCCCTCTATTTGCACATATGGCACACCGGTTGCCGCACTTGCCCGATTGGCTGCTTCATTAACTTGCGCCAAATTTTTCCAGCGCGACACCCCTAAAACCGACGCCACCGCCGAATAGCCGTTTTCGCGTGCATATTGCATCACTCTTGTTAAGCGCATTTCAAAACACACCGAACAACGTTTGCCGCGTTCAGGCTCATTTTCCAGCCCTTTGGTTAAGGCACACCAACGCTCATTATCGTATTCAAGTTCCAAAAACGGCACACCATAAAGACGACACACACGCTCATTTTCGTCCCGACGCTTTTCATACTCGGCAAACGGACGAATGTTCGGATTATAAAACACCACGGCAAAATTTTGTTTTTGCTCGGCAAGTGTTTTTATCACCG
>OMQE01000164.1 GCA_900313155.1 uncultured Rhodospirillaceae bacterium
ACATATTTACATAAAAGATTATTCCGGTTTATAATGTCAAATATTTCGGGGGAATAACACCATCTTTAACCACTATCAGATAGTAGCGCACATAGGCAAAACGGCGTCCGAGTTCATCGTCGCAAACGCTCCAATCTATGGGCGAATAGTCTATGTCATTGATGCCGTTTTCTAGTTTTATCCATATTTCATCACAGTCTTGTTGCTCTTTGATATTCGGAATATCTAAAACCGACGGACTGACATATACAGCCTCTATTAAACCATCTTTATCCATGGCAGAAATATCAATTTCAAATTTATCGGCGTTATCAATAAAATCTTTTAAGCAATGAATACTGCGCTTGGTCCATTGTATCGGCTCAGAAAAACCTCTCACGGCTCGTGAACGGCCGGCATAGCAATTCTCCATCCATTCGCAAATTTCTTTATGTGTTGTTTTGCCGCCGGTGCGATTATAATAATAATGTAAATCGGCATTCGGATTTTTTGCAAACGACAACAATCCTTTTTCTAAAACATTATTGCCCTTGGTAACATAGTGATAAAGTTTCATGAAAATTTACTCCTTCTATTTGTTATCTGTCTGACCGCTGATGAATCAAGTTTAAGCACATAAAATTTAAACACGCAAGCGCAACTTAAATTTAATACAATTCCGTAGCAAGTTCTTCTTGCGTTAAGTGTCCATTTTTACGCAGTGTCCGAACTTTTAATAGTTCGGCTCATTACCGCACTGAAGTGCGGAGATCCTCGGTCTGACGACCAAGGATGACAGAAAAAAAAGAAAGACCAAGGGGGATAAGGGAAAGAACTTCGCTCATTTAAGAATGGTACATCTTTATTTTTTAGCAATCTCAATAAAAAGGTATTGTCAAAAATTCGATAACTTATTAAATATATCTTAAACTTTGGAGCTTACACTTCAGGTAAAATGCAACAATAAGTAAAGGTTTAGAACAATGAAAAACATTATTAAATCAATTTGCGCGGTTGTAACGCTTTTTATGCTTGGCGCTTGCGCTTCTGTGAACAACAACGAAGCCGCTCCGGAACGATACAGCGACCTGCATTTTGATAACAAAGCCCCTATTCCGCTCATGGTTAAGTCTATTGAAGTGAAGTCGGAATTTACGCCGTCATTCACACGTCCGAATGTGGAACATTTGTTCCCTGTTTCTATTGAGCGGACTGCTAAAACTTGGGCAAAAGAACGTTTGGAAGCGGCAGATTTTGCCTCTAATCGCACTGCAGAATTTGTTATAAAAGATGCAAGCGTGACTGAAAATGAAATCAAAGCCGAGCAATTGTTGCAAAAAGACGGCTTGCACTACCACGCCAATTTGGTTGTGATGCTGAAGGTGATTGATAACAAGTCTTCGGCACAAACTTCGGTTGAGGCTTATCGCGACTTGACAATGCCGATAGATACAAGCATTGAGGATAAAGAAAAATATTGGAACGAAATGGTCATCAATTTGTTCAAAGCGTTTGATGAACATATGGACTTGAACACCCATCGCTATTTGAACATGTATATCAAAGATGATAACAGCGTTACTAAATTTTAGTTCACGGAAGATAATCCATCACTTTCAAGAACTGCCAATTGAATGATTGGCAGTTTGATTTTAAATTCGTCACCATTTTCGTTTTGTGCCACGCAAGAACCGTATAGAACGGCCGTTTCCCCTCCAATGGTAACGGTATCTTCAAATTCGAAGCACTCACCGGCTTCCAAATCCGGCAATTCGCTATGGAAACCATATCCCTGTTCAAAATAGTTGTTGCCGTTGCTATCGGTGATGCGGAAATCTTTTTTCAAAAGTCTGATACGTTGGTCAGAATTATTTTCAATGCGCAAGCAATACGCCCACAAACGCCGGTACGGACTTTGGATATCTAACGCCTCCTGATAGCCTGAAACCATTATATCACCCGTTTGAGCCACAACATAATCTGAATTGTCTTGCAACATAAAAACAAATCCTTTCACATTTTTATTATGTTAAGGATTCATTAACTATTTTAAAAGTTCAAGCACATTTTAGAGTTATCCAACAGTTTATGCACAAGATAATTTTGTGACGGCATTTATGCTTCTATTTAATTATTGCACAAATCTGACTGAATTAACGAGCTGGTGCTTAAGCATATTCTTCCGGTTCATAATCCAGCACTTCGCAAACAATGTCATAATCAAAACCCGCGCGCACCAAAGTTCCCATATCTTTTTGCCGAAATTCGCGACGTAATTCCGCTGCTCGATACGGACCGATTTTTTTGCGCCGCGCCAAGCGTAAGGCCATTTCCAGCGGATTATATTCTTGCTCTTGCAAAATTTCTTCAATTTGTGCCGATTTAATACCTTTTTCGCGCAATTTGTTTTGGATATATCGTGCCGGTTTGCCGGCGTTTAGATAGCTTCGCACTTTTATTTCGGCAAATCGGGCATCATCTAAATAGTGCAAGCGTTCAAATTCGCCGAGCACATCTTCCACCCATTGATACGCCTCGTCTTTTTTCCATTCGGGATTTTCGCGGGCGTAAGCATCAACCCGTCGGCGCAAAACAGAGCGCAAATTTTCTACTGACGACTCAAAACGCTTCAAATAATACAGACCGATATTTTTGAGTCGTTGCGGTGTTATTTTTTTTTGCGGTTTACGCTGTCTTTTCAGCTCTGTAGAGTTCTCTGTCGGATTATTTGCGTTAAACACTTGAAAGTTCTCCCATAATAAACTAAATTTACCATAAGTTTAAAACAAAAGAGGTTTTTAAAAGATGAACGACAAATGTATTTCTTTTAGTCTTGATAACAATGCTTTTCGCGGGCGTATTGTCCGCTTGGACCATATATTGAGCGATATTTTTGCCCCACGGCGCTACCCGCAGAATGTGGAAGCCGCCATGTCTGAAACAACAGCTTTGGGAATTATGCTGGCCAGCCTGATGAAATATGACGGCTATTTTACGTTGCAAATGCAAGGAGACGGGCCGATTTCTGTTTTGGTGACAGATGTTACTTCCAAAGGCGTGGTACGTACCGCCGCAAAATTTGATGAACAAAAAATGATTGCCGC
>OMQE01000095.1 GCA_900313155.1 uncultured Rhodospirillaceae bacterium
GTTAATGCTTTTATTTAATAAGTCATACTGCGGCATTTTTTTGAACTTTTGCAAATTTTCTCTGATACGGTCATAAGTCACCACGGTATCATTCACCGAATAACCGGCCAAGGTCAAAATGGCGGCAATCGTTGTCAGGCTGAATTCGAAGTGGAAGATTGAAAGCAAGCCGACAACAATGAAAATGTCGTGGAACAAACCCAACAAAGCCCCCACGGCAAAACGCCATTCGAAACGAATCCATACATACAAACTGATGGCAACGCAAGCAAAAATTGATGCCAAAATACCAGACATCTTCAATTCATCACCCACTTGCGGTCCAACCGATTCGATGCGTTCAAACGTAAAGTCTTGCCCTAAAATTTCTTTAATTTGATTTACGGCAATACGTTGGCTTTCTTCGTTAGCATTGTCTGCTTGAGCGCGAATCATCAGTTGTTTGCCGTCTTGACCAACAGCTTGCAGAGTCAGCTCGTCCAAGTTCAACGGCTTTAACATATCACGCACTTCATCAACATTAACCACGCCGGCTTTGCTTTTAACATCAATCAGCACACCGCCGGAGAAGTCAATACCAAAGTTAAAACCTTTAAGGGCAATGCTTGCAAGCGATGCGGCAATCAGCAACGCCGAAATCACATAACCGAGTTTGCGTAATTTCAAAAAATCAAAAGTTGTGTCTTTAATAATCCAACTGAATATTTTCATTTTTTCTTTCCTTTCATTACAGCGGCAACTTTGTCGGTTTGAACTTAGCCAACCAACCTTCAACCATTAGGCGGCTAACAGTAACCGAGGTGAACATTGATGTTAAAATACCAATAGTCAGGGTAACGGCAAAACCGCGAACCGGACCGCTGCCGAAATAGAACAACACTGCACCGGCAACCAAAGTCGTTAAGTTTGAATCGACAATCGTGCGATAAGCCTCGGTAAAGCCCACCGTAATGGCATCGCGAATCGAACGACCGTGATTAACTTCTTCTCTGATACGTTCAAAAATCAAAATGTTTGCATCTACCGCCATACCAATGGTTAAGATAATGCCGGCAATACCCGGTAAGGTCAGCGTGGTGCCGATAAAGCTCATGGCGCCCAACATAATTGCCAAGTTCAAGAACAAGGTGATATCAACCATTAAGCCGAACAGGCCGTATGCCAAAATCATAAAGATAACAATAGCGGCAAAACCCACAATAGAAGCGATAACACCGTCATGAATAGAATCGGCTCCTAAGCCGGCACCAACCGTACGTTCTTCCAAAACTTCCAATGGAGCAGGCAATGCACCGGAACGCAACAACAACGCCAAATCGTTTGCCGATTTTGTGGTAAAATTGCCGGTAATCACACCGCTACCGCCGGTAATGGCGGTTTGAATGTTTGGCGCCGAGATAACCTCATTATCCAAAACAATAGCCAATCTTTCGCCAACATGGGCGCTGGTCACTTCGGCAAATTTGCGTCCGCCGATAGTGTTAAAGCGGAAGCTGACAACCGGTGCACCTTCTTGGAACGAAACACGAGCGTCGGTTAAATTTTCACCACCGACAACAGGCTTACGAATAACCACATATTGTTCACCCTCTGAACCGCTCATTACTCGAGATGTTTTACTGATTTTACCGCGTTTTGCTTGAGCCAACGTGGTGCTTTCATCAACCAGATGAAAAGACATTTTTGCGGTTTTACCCAAGAGAATTTTCACACTTTCCGGATTTTGCACCCCCGGCAATTGAACAAGCACACGGTCGGTTCCCTGACCTTGTACAATTGGTTCTTTGGTGCCCAGTTCATCAATACGGCGACGAACAATGCTGACCGATTGGTCAATCACGCGGCTTTGTAACTGAGCCAACGCCTGTTCATTGTAGCGAATGGTCACAATCCCTTCTCCGTTCTCATCTTCTTCAACCACCAAACCCTCATCAAGCTTGCGAAAAGCCTCTTTAGCTTTGTCACGAGCTTTGAAATCAGTAATTTTAACGCTGACGCCATCTTTATCAGACTGTAAATTTTGGTAGCGTGTGCGACGTAAAGATTGGCGAACGGAATCTTCCAATGTTGCCATTTTGTCTTTCAAAACATCATCCATCTTTACCTGCAAAAGTAAGCTTGAACCACCTTGCAAATCCAACCCCAAATTAACCGGTTGCCACCACTTTGGCAAATTGGTTTTATCGGTCACTACATTTGGTACGGCGAAAAACACGCCAACCAAACAAATGGCGATAATGATTAAAATTCTCTGTAATGATAATTTATACATTATTCTTCCCTCATTATTTTGCTTTTTTAGATTTTGTTTTTGTTTTTTCAGCTTTTTGCGACTTATTTTCAATCACTTGACTGATAGCCATA